>NZ_JACOFQ010000026.1:0-113944 GCF_019455395.1 Bradyrhizobium sp. BR 10261 | reverse complement strand
AAAGTGTAACCCATGTGTCCGGTACATTTTGTCACCTATGTCTCGGGCCGCTCACTCGCTTCGCGAGCTTCGGCTGGGCAGGCCAGCCAGAAACTTCATTGACGAGAAGTGAGGGAAGGCTGCCGCGCTGAAGCCGTTGGGCGAAGGCGGGCTTTGGGCCGCAGGCTACGCTACGGCTCGGCACGCCAGCCCCTCAATCCCCCGGCCTCCCCGGCAGCAGTGGCACCGCGTCGATCCACACCGCAGCCGACCGGCACCAGATCTGCCTGACGGGGCGCAATTTGTCGCGCTGGCGGATCGAGCCCCAGCGGATGCCCCAATCGTCGGCCTCCTCGCCCTCCCCGCTGGTGAACAGCGGGGAACCGCAGTCGGCACAGAAGTGCTGGAAGCGCATCCGTCCATTGTCACCGCGCTTTCCGTAGACCTTGGGCGTGCCGCTGGTGAGCTTGACGTCAGCAGCGGTGCAGATGGCTGTCACCCGGAACGGCGAGCCCGTGAGGGTCTGGCAGTCGCGGCAGTGGCAGACTGACACTGCCTCGGGATCGATCTCGGCCTCATAGCTGATCTTGCCGCAGTGGCACTGCCCGTCGACCTGCATCACCATCCCCTTCCCGAAAATAAAAACGGCGCCCGAAGGCGCCGTTTTATCATGTTTTTGAAGCTGCGATCTCAGTGAGCGGTCAGGCCGCCGGCGGCCTCATCCCCGTCGGGCTTCACGGTCACCTTGGTATCCTCTTCCCAGACGATCGGCACAGGCTTCTTCACCAGCGCCTTGGCGATGACGTCGTCGAGACGCGAGACCGGGATGATCTCCATGCCGCCCTTGATCGCATCGGAAATCTCCGTGAGATCCTTGGCGTTGTCCTCGGGGATCAGCACCGTCTTGATGCCGCCGCGGGCCGCAGCCAGCAGCTTCTCCTTCAGGCCGCCGATCGGCAGCACGCGACCGCGCAGCGTGATCTCGCCGGTCATCGCGACATCGTGGCGGACCGGGATGCCGGTCATGACCGAGATGATCGCGGTGGCCATGGCCACGCCCGCCGATGGACCGTCCTTCGGCGTCGCACCCTCGGGCACGTGCACGTGGATGTCGCGCCGGTCGAACAGCGGCGGCTCGACGCCGTAGTTGATCGCCCGCGAGCGGACATAGGATGCCGCCGCCGAGATCGATTCCTTCATGACGTCGCGCAAGTTGCCGGTGACCGTCATCTTGCCCTTGCCGGGCATCATGACGCCTTCGATGGTTAAAAGCTCGCCGCCGACATCGGTCCACGCCAGGCCCGTCACGATACCGACCTGCGCCTCGCTCTCAATCTCGCCGAAGCGGTACTTCGGCACGCCGAGCAACTCTTCCAGGGTCTTCTCGGTGACCTTGACCGACTTCTTCTTGGAGATCATCAGCTCCTTCACCGCCTTGCGGGCGAGTGTGGAGAGCTCACGCTCCAGATTGCGCACGCCCGCTTCGCGGGTGTAGCGCCGGATCAGAAGCAGCAACGCATCGTCGTCGATCGAGAATTCCTTGGAGTCCAGGCCATGCTTGGACACCGCGTTCGGGATCAGGTGCTTGCGCGCGATCTCGACCTTCTCGTTCTCGGTGTAGCCTGCGATCCGGATGATCTCCATGCGATCCATCAGCGGGCCGGGAATATTGAGCGTATTCGCGGTCGTGATGAACATGACGTTCGACAGATCGTAGTCGACCTCCAGATAGTGGTCGGCAAACGTCCCGTTCTGCTCGGGGTCGAGCACCTCGAGCAAGGCCGAGGACGGATCGCCGCGGAAGTCGGCGCCCATCTTGTCGATCTCGTCCAGCAGAAACAGCGGATTGGACGACTTCGCCTTCCGCATCGACTGGATGATCTTGCCGGGCATCGAGCCGATATAGGTGCGCCGGTGACCGCGGATCTCGGCCTCGTCGCGCACGCCGCCGAGCGACACGCGCACGAACTCGCGCCCCGTCGCCTTCGCGATCGACTTGCCGAGCGAGGTCTTGCCGACACCGGGAGGTCCGACGAGGCACAGGATCGGTCCGGTCAGCTTGTTGGCGCGCGACTGCACCGCGAGATACTCGACGATACGTTCCTTGACCTTCTCGAGACCGTAGTGATCGGAGTCCAGGATGGCCTGCGCCTGCTCCAGGTCCTTCTTCACCTTGGACTTCTTGTTCCACGGGATCGACAGAAGCCAATCCAGATAATTGCGCACGACGGTCGCTTCCGCGGACATCGGCGACATCTGGCGCAGCTTCTTCAATTCATGCTGCGCCTTGTCGCGGGCTTCCTTGGAGAGCTTGGTCTTGGCGATCTTCTCTTCGAGATCGGCGAGCTCGTCGCGACCGTCGTCGTCGCCGAGCTCCTTCTGGATCGCCTTCATCTGCTCGTTGAGATAATACTCGCGCTGGGTCTTCTCCATCTGGCGCTTGACGCGTGAGCGGATGCGCTTCTCGACCTGCAGCACAGAGATCTCGCTCTCCATCAGGCCCAGCACCTTCTCCAGGCGCGTGGTGACGGACAGCGTCTCCAGGATGCCCTGCCGATCCGCGATCTTGACCGCAAGATGCGAGGCAACGGTGTCGGCGAGCTTGGCGAAATCGGTGATCGCCTGCACGACGCCGACGACCTCCGCCGAGATCTTCTTGTTGAGCTTCACATAGCTCTCGAAGTCGGACACGACGGAGCGCGCCAGCGCCTCCGCCTCGACCGACTTCGCATCGGTGTCGGCGAGCGCAACGGCGGAGGCCTCATAATAGTCGGCGCGATCGGTGTATTTTGACACGCGTGCACGCTCGAGCCCCTCGACCAGCACCTTCACGGTGCCATCAGGGAGCTTCAAGAGCTGCAGCACGCTGGCAAGCGTACCGGTCTCGTAAATGGCATCGGGCGCCGGATCATCGTCGGACGCGTTTTTCTGCGTCGCGAGCATGATCAGCGCATCGTTCTTCATCACCTCTTCGAGCGCGCGGATCGACTTCTCGCGACCGACGAAGAGCGGAACGATCATGTGCGGGAAGACGACGATATCGCGCAGCGGCAACACGGGATAGGCGTGCGTCTCGCCATGGACGATGGTTGGCCGGGGTTTTGGATTAGTCATGGCCTTTTCCTTTTGCTTTGCCCCCTCGCACGCAGCCCGCATCTGGTGCGCAACCGCCACAAGGTGCCGAGATGATCCGCAAAACCGGTCTACCCTTCTGAGGTTGGACCGGGCTTGCCGGATCGAAACTGAGGCGAATCTTGAACAGAATTCTCGCTCGCCGCGGACATTAGGTGGCTATCGACCGGGGGGGTGTCAAGTCATTGAAAAACACGCGCCATCAGGCGCTTACGCAACGAGCAAGCGACGCAATTCCGGCTGCGGAGGAGATGTCCGCAGCCGCTACTATCAAGGACGGCAGGAAGCGTTCCAGCGCCGAGGAATCAGGCGCTGGCGTTCTCGACCGCGCGATCGGTCCGATCGGCGTAGATGTAGAGCGGACGCGCCGTGCCTTCCACAACTTCGCGGGAAATCACGACTTCTTCCACACCTTCCAGGCCCGGCAGGTCGAACATGGTCTCGAGCAGGATGGCTTCCAGGATCGAACGCAGACCACGCGCGCCGGTCTTGCGTTCGATCGCCTTGCGGGCAACCGCGCCAAGCGCCTCGTCGGCGAAGGTCAGCTCGATGTTCTCCATCTCGAACAGCCGCTGGTACTGTTTCACCAGCGCGTTCTTCGGCTCGGTGAGGATCTTCTTCAGCGAGGTCTCGTCCAGATCCTCGAGCGTCGCCACGACCGGCAAACGACCGACGAATTCGGGGATGAGGCCGTACTTCAAGAGATCCTCTGGCTCGACGTGACGGAAGATCTCGCCGGTCCGGCGATCTTCCGGCGCCATCACCTGGGCGGCAAAACCGATCGAGGTCGACCGACCGCGCGCCGAGATGATCTTCTCGAGGCCGGCGAACGCACCGCCGCAGATGAACAGGATGTTGGTGGTATCCACCTGCAGGAATTCCTGCTGCGGATGCTTGCGGCCGCCCTGGGGCGGGACCGAAGCCACCGTGCCTTCCATGATCTTCAGCAGCGCCTGCTGCACGCCCTCACCCGACACGTCGCGCGTGATCGAGGGATTGTCGGACTTGCGACTGATCTTGTCGATTTCGTCGATGTAGACGATGCCGCGCTGAGCGCGCTCGACATTGTAGTCGGCAGCCTGGAGCAGCTTCAGGATGATGTTCTCGACGTCCTCACCGACATAGCCGGCTTCGGTCAGCGTGGTCGCATCCGCCATGGTGAACGGCACGTCCAGGATGCGGGCGAGCGTCTGCGCGAGCAGCGTCTTGCCCGAGCCGGTCGGACCGATCAGCAGGATGTTCGACTTCGCGAGCTCGACGTCGTTGTGCTTGGTCTGGTGGTTGAGGCGCTTGTAGTGATTGTGCACCGCGACCGAGAGGACCTTCTTCGCATGGCTCTGGCCGATGACGTAGTCGTCGAGGACCTTGCAGATTTCCTTCGGCGTCGGAATGCCGTCGCGCGACTTGACCAGCGAGGACTTGTTCTCCTCGCGGATGATGTCCATGCAGAGCTCGACGCACTCGTCGCAGATGAAGACCGTGGGACCCGCGATCAGTTTGCGGACTTCGTGCTGGCTCTTGCCGCAGAACGAGCAATATAGCGTGTTCTTGGAGTCGCTCGTGCCGACCTTACTCATTCATGTCTCCGTCCGCCGTTCGATCCCGTCCGCTCGATCGTCCCATCCCGAAACGTTGGCGGGTAAGGGATTCAAATAGAGCAAATTCCGTACCAAAAAAGACCCTACGCGTTACATCCCGTGCGAATCAGGGTCACTCGATTCTCCGCGATCATAGCCGATCAATCGTAGCCAACCATGCTGTCACCCGACTATCAAGAATTCGCTAATCGGGGGGCGCCGGCTACCCGTTACAATACCGTGATTTCAGGTCTTGGCACGGGCGAAGTGACCGAAATCACCCCGACGTTGCTGGATTACCACGAAAAAACGAGCACGAAAGCGGAACTTTCGGCTTGTCGCAGGGCGCAAAACGGCTTTTTGCGCCCTCGCGAACGCGTTCCCGACATGAACGCGGTGCTGACGATCCCCGCTGATTGCGGCGATCGCTCTCGCAGTCCCAGTCCTGCTACGGGGCCTTTGCAGGCGCGGCCTCTTCGGCGCGCTTGTCGATGACCTTGTCGACCAGACCGAACTCCTTGGCGTCGTTCGCGGTCAGGAACTTGTCGCGTTCCAGCGCATCCTCGATCGACTTGTAGGTCTGGCCCGTGTGCTTCACGTAGATCTCGTTGAGCCGCTTCTTCAGGTTCAGGATTTCCTGCGCGTGCAGCATGATGTCGGTAGCCTGGCCCTGGAAGCCGCCGGAGGGCTGGTGAACCATGATGCGCGCGTTCGGCAGCGAGAAGCGCATGTCCTTCTCGCCGGCGGCGAGCAGCAGGGAACCCATCGAAGCCGCCTGGCCAGTGCACAGCGTCGAGACCGGCGGGCGGATGAACTGCATGGTGTCGTAGATCGCAAGGCCCGATGTCACCACGCCGCCCGGCGAGTTGATGTACATCGAGATTTCCTTCTTCGGATTTTCCGCCTCAAGGAACAACAGCTGCGCGACGATCAGCGTCGACATGCCGTCCTCGACCGGTCCCGTGACGAAGATGATGCGCTCTTTCAACAGGCGCGAGAAAATGTCGTAGGCGCGCTCGCCACGGTTGGTCTGCTCGACCACCATGGGCACGAGGTTCATGTAGGTTTCAACCGGATCGCGCATGAGTCACCTAGGGTTTTAGAGGCGGACATCGCCAGTCCTGGCTGCAGTCTTGGCTGCCGTCTTGGCTGCCGGTCGGACTGGATGTGCCTGAAGGCCGATGGACGTCCCGTGATGCAGGAAGTTGGTAGAGGTAGAACGCGTAGGTACCGACAGATATAGCGCAATTCGCGGCAGACAAGTGCGGCGCGAATTAAGGCTTAATCCACCGAGCCCGTTGCGGCACTTGAAGCTGATTCTCGCAAAAAGGCCCAGCCGGCCATCTGGCTAGCTGGGCCCGTTCGCTGATCATCCTTAATAGAAAACTGCGTCAAAGCCTTCAGACTGCAGTCTTTTCCTCGTCGTCCTTGTACAGGTCCTCGCGCGAGACCTTCTTCTCGGTCACGTTGGCAAGCTCGAGGATGAAATCGACGACCTTGTCCTCATAGATCGGTGCGCGAAGCTGGGCCAAGGCCTGGGCATTGTTGCGATAGAAGTCCCAGACTTCCTTCTCGCGGCCCGGCATCTGGCGCGCACGCTCGATCACCGCGCGGCCGACTTCGTCGTCGGTGACGGTAATCTTGTTCTTCTCGCCGATCTCAGAGAGCACGAGGCCGAGACGGACACGGCGGTCGGCGATCTTGCGGTACTCTTCCTTGGCCGCCTCTTCAGTGGTGTTCTCGTCGGCGAAAGTCTTGCCGGCGGAATCCATCTCGGCCTTGACCGAGTTCCACATCAGGTTGAACTCCTCCTCGACGAGCGAGGACGGCGCCTCGAAGCGATGCGCCTCATCGAGACGATCGAGCAGCGCACGCTTGACGCGCTGGCGCGTCGCACCGGCGAACTCGGCAGCCAGGCGCTCGCGCGCAGCTTCCTTCAGCTTGTCCAGCGATTCCAGGCCGAGCGTCTTGGCGAACTCGTCGTCGATGGTGATGTCCTGCGGCGCTTCGATCAGCGTCGCGGTGGTCTCGAACTCGGCCGGCTGGCCGGCGAGCTTCTCGCTCATGTAATTCTTGGGGAACGAGACCTTCAGCGTGCGCGTCTCATTCGCCCCAATGCCGATCAGCTGCTCCTCGAAGCCCGGAATGAAGCTGTTGGAGCCGATCACGACCTGGATGCCCTCACCGGTGCCGCCCTCGAAGGCTTCGCCGTTGATGGTTCCTTTGAAGTTGATGGTGACGCGGTCGCCGGAAGCGGCCTTCTCGCCTTCGGCCTTGGCGGCATAGGTGCGGTTGCTGTCAGCGATGCGCTTGATCGCCTCGTCGACGTCCGAATCGGACACGTCGGCGACGGGCTTCTCGACCTGGAAGGTCTTGAAGTCGGCGAGCGAAATGGCGGGCACCACTTCGATCGCAACCGTGTAGGTCAGATCGGTCTTGCCGTTCAGCAGCTCCTCGACCTCGGCCTTCTCGGTCGGCATCGTGATCTTCGGCTCGGTCGCGAGCTTGAAGCCGCGCTCGGAGAACAGCTGGGTGTTGGTGTCGCGGATGGTCTGGTCGATGGTCTCGGCCATCACCGAGCGGCCATAGACCTTCTTGAGGTGAGTGACCGGCACCTTGCCGGGACGGAAGCCGTTGAGGCGTACCTTGTCCTTGAGGTCGACGAGCTTGGCGCCAGCCTTGGCGTCGAGATCAGACGCGGGAACGCTGATCTTGAACTCGTGCTTCAAACCTTCCGAGAGGGTTTCTGTGACCTGCATGGCGTCCAATCTTCTTCTCGTTCGGCCCCGGCACACTAACCGCGTCGGGACGCTGTCATTAATCGATCCAGCGCGAGGCAAACCCCTCAACGCCGGTGGTTCATCGAGCCCAGCCCCCGACGGAAAACTTTCCGAACGGGAGCCAAAGGCCCCTCAGTAATCCGTGCAAACGCGATAAGCGCTTGGTGCGGGCGGAGGGACTCGAACCCCCACAACTTTCGTCACTGGAACCTAAATCCAGCGCGTCTACCAGTTCCGCCACGCCCGCGTGAATTGCATCAACACCGGCCGCGATGCCGCGGGCGGCCGGGCTTATAGCATGTGCCCGACTGTTCGCAGCAAAAAAATGGCCTGATGGAGGCAGCCTTCAAGTAGGTACGACGGCTGGACTTATCCAGCGCCGCGTGATCCGGATCGAGCCATGAAACCGCGGATTTTTACCCCTGATCGGCGACAGGTTTTGGCCGGGCTGGCAGCCTCGCTCGGAGCCCCGGCGGCCGGGTTCATGGCCGGTGGCGCGGCCCCGCTCCCGACCGCCCAGGTCCTTCTCCAAGCCAGGCCCACAACTCTGGATCTGAGGCCGGGTCAGCCGGCTACAGCGATCTGGGAGCTTGCTGCCGCAAGCCATACCGGGGGCGTCCATCTCAAGCGCGGCGACCTCTGCGAAGTGGTGTTTCAAAACAACCTGCCTGTGCCGCTTGCGCCAGACTGGTACGGCCTAAGCGGCGCAGCCGCAGCCGACCCCCAGCGGGGGCGCGCCCCCACCGCTCCAGGGACCACGGAAACATCAACGATTTCGATATCATCAGCAGGAACCCTGCTGACTGACTTCCGGCTGTTCGAAGACGGACTGAAGCAGCCCGCCCGGCCACTTCCGATCATCGCTGAGGAGACAGGGCTCGTTACTGTTGATCGCGACGAGGTCCTGCTGATCGAGGAATGGCGCCTGCGGCCGGATGGTACCGCGGTCCCGGCGGGCCAGGATCCGAAGGACACCACGGCGCTCTACACGATCAACGGGCAGACTTCATTCGAACTATCAGCCTCGGGCAACCAGCGGCTGCGGTTGCGCTTTATCAATGGCTCGCAACGCTCTGTTCTGGCGATCAAATTGGAGGGCCACGAAGTCCGGGTCATGGCCCTGGACGGCCAGCCGGCCGAACCGTTCCCGGCACGCAACGGCGTCCTCGTGCTGGCTCCCGGCGCAAGAGCCGATGCTTTTGTGGATACGACCAGATCGGCCCAATTCCTGCTACATAATGGCAAGGAGGCGCGCCGGATTGGGACCCTCGCGCTCACCGGCTGGTTGGAACGGCGGGCGCCTCTCCTGCCCCCGCGGCCGCTGCCCCCGAACGATCTGCCCGAAAGGCTCGACCTCAAAGGGGCCCTGCGGCTGGATGTCGCGCTCGGCGCACCCGACACCGGATGGGCGCGGACAGCCGACTTTTCCACCGCCCCTGCCCCCGCCTTCCGCACCCAAGCCGGCCGCACCGTCGTGCTCGCCTTGAAGAACCCGGCCCCCGTCGCCACCGTATTCTCTCTGCGCGGCCACCATTTCCGCCTGCTCGACAAGCTCGACGACGGCTGGAAGCCCTACTGGCTCGACACGCTCGCCATCGAGCCCGGCCAGACCGAGCGCATTGCCTTTGCCGCGACCTCGCCGGGGCGCTGGCCGATCGAATCCGTCGTGACCGATTGGTCCGCACCGCGGCTGGTGCGCTGGTACGGGGTGGAGTGAGAGATCAATACTCGATCCCGAGCGCGTTATAGATCCGCCGGTGCACGGCCGGCAGGGTCTCGGTGAGATCTTCCGCGATCAGTCCCGGCCCTGCTTCGCTGGCCGCTTCACCGTGCATCCACACCCCGATGCTGGCGGCCTCGAAGGCCGGTACGCCCTGCGCCAGGAGCCCTGCGATGATGCCGGAGAGCACGTCGCCGGCGCCGGCGGTGGCGAGCCAGGGCGGCGCGTTAGCGGCGATGGTGACGCGGCCGTCGGGCGCGGCGACGGTGGTGTCGGGGCCCTTCAGCAGCACGACGGCGGCGGAGCGTTCAGCGGCAGCACGCACGCGCTCAAGCTTCGAGCGGCCCGGGGTCTTGTTGCTGAGATCGGAGAACAGCCGCGGAAACTCGCCCTCGTGTGGGGTCAGCACCACGGCTGTGTCCTGCGACGACTTGATCGATTCAAATAGCCGCTCCGGCTTTGCGGCAAAGCTCGTGAGCGCGTCAGCGTCGAGCACCAGATGCCGCTGCGCGGTGAGCGCGGTGTGGACCATGTCGCAGGTGCGCTCGCCAACACCCGCGCCGGGCCCGATCATGCACGTGTTGTACCTGATGTCTCCAAGCAGCTCTCCGAACTCGATCGCGGTGTCCACGGGGCGAACCATCACGGCTGTCAGCGCACTTGCGTTGATCGCAAGCGCATCGCGCGGGGTCGCGAGCGTCACCAGGCCCGCGCCGGCGCGCAAGCTCCCTCGGGCAGCAAGCCGTGCCGCGCCGGTCGCAGCGGCATCGCCCGATACCGCAAGCACGTGGCCGCGCGCATATTTGTGGCCATCAACACGCGGCACCGGGAAAGCGGCGCCCCAGAAATCCGGATCGTTCTCAAAAATCTTCGGCGCGATCTCGTCGAGCACCTGCGCGTCGATCCCGATATCGGCAACGCGGACGCGGCCGCAATGCATGCGGCCCGGCAACAGGAGATGCGCGGGCTTCTTGCGAAAGAAGGTGACGGTCTCGGTCGCGTTCACCGCGACGCCCATCACCGCCGCGCTGGTGCCGTTGATGCCGCTCGGCAGATCGACTGCAAGCACGGGCGCGCCATTAGCGTTGATGGCTTCGATCATCGCGCGCGCCTCGCCGTCAACAGGGCGGCTGAGGCCGGCGCCGAACAGTGCATCGATGATCAGCGCCGGCTTTCCGATCGCCTGCGGATTGAACGGCAGCACCGGATGCTTCCAGCCGCGCGCAGCCGAGGCCGCATCGGCCTGGAGCTGGTCGCGCTCGCACATCAGGATGACCGAGACCTCGCGCCCTTGCGCAGCGAGCTCGGCGGCTGCGACAAAACCGTCGCCGCCATTGTTGCCGGGACCGGCGACGATCAGGATCGGCCCCTCCTCCACCAGCGCATTGGCGGCCTCCGCAACCGCCTGGCCCGCGCTCAGCATCAGCTTGAAGCCGGGCGTGCCTGCCGTAATGCTGAGCTGGTCAGCCCGCTGCATCTCAGCGTTGGTCAGTACTTCCATGCCACTTCCCTGGTCCAAACGCCCTTTCAACAGGCACGTCCTGTGCCCACACACCCAACGGAACAAATGATTGCACAGATATTGAACCGTTTGCCTATTTCGTAGCCTGCGGTATTTTGAGCCGGCCGGCCCCACCTATCAGAGATGCACGTTAAAAGGCTGATAACGCTCCAATATCCAGGGCATTTGCAACTTGGCATAGACCCTGCTTTCGAGGAAGCCGCTTCGGTTCGTCGTGCTCACTGGCATCTTCTGGGTGTGGCCGGCCGTTGTTGCCGGGCTGGTCAGGTCCCGGCATGACGAAGACAAATCGTGCGTGAGACAAGCGCATCCTGACGACGACGTTGCTATTTGATCGAAATGCCGGGAGGCGCGCAGTGAAGAAAATCGAAGCCATCATCAAGCCATTCAAGCTCGACGAGGTGAAGGAAGCGCTTCAGGAAGTTGGTCTCCAGGGCATTACCGTAACCGAGGCCAAGGGCTTTGGCCGCCAGAAGGGCCACGCCGAGCTGTATCGCGGCGCAGAGTACATCGTCGATTTCCTGCCCAAGGTGAAAATCGAGATCGTGATCGGCGACGACCTGGTCGAGCGCGCGATCGACGCGATCCGCCGCGCCGCGCAAACCGGGCGCATCGGCGACGGCAAGATTTTCGTCTCCAATATCGAAGAGGCGATCCGCATCCGAACCGGCGAATCCGGGCTGGACGCTATCTGAGCCGGGTGCTATCTCGCATTTTGCGACACTCTGACAAGAAATAAGGCTGCTTCGGCGGCCTGATTTCGTTTGTGCGCTCGCGCAAAAACTCGCCGAAAGCGAGAATAATTTTGCTCATCTGGAAACCGACCCGCAGAGCCAAAAGGGGTATGCATGAAGACCGCCAAAGACGTCCTGAAATCGATCAAGGACAACGACGTCAAATACGTCGACCTGCGCTTCACCGATCCGCGCGGCAAGTGGCAGCACGTGACCTTCGACGTCACCATGATCGAAGAGGACACGTTCGCCGAGGGCGTGATGTTCGACGGTTCCTCGATCGCGGGCTGGAAGGCGATCAATGAGTCCGACATGTGCCTGATGCCCGATCCGGTCACGGCCACGATCGACCCGTTCTTCGCCGAGACCACCATGGTCATCGTCTGCGACGTCCTCGAGCCGACCACCGGCGAGCCCTACAACCGCGACCCCCGCGGCATCGCCAAGAAGGCCGAGGCCATGGTGAAGTCGATGGGCGTGGGCGACACCGTGTTCGTTGGTCCCGAAGCCGAGTTCTTCGTGTTCGACGACGTGCGCTATTCGTCCGATCCCTACAAGACCGGTTTCCGGCTCGATTCCTCGGAGTTCCCGACCAACTCCGACACCGAATATGAAGGCGGCAATCTCGGCCACCGCATCCGCACCAAGATGGGCTACTTCCCGGTGCCGCCACAGGATTCCGTGCAGGACATGCGCTCGGAGATGCTGGGTGCCATGGCCAAGATGGGCGTGAAGGTCGAGAAGCATCACCACGAGGTTGCCTCGGCCCAGCACGAGCTCGGCATGAAGTTCGACACGCTGACGCTGATGGCCGACCATCTGCAGATCTACAAATACTGCATCCATCAGGTCGCGCACATCTACGGCAAGACCGCCACCTTCATGCCGAAGCCGGTCTATGGCGACAACGGCTCGGGCATGCACGTGCACCAGTCGATCTGGAAGGACGGCAAGCCGGTGTTCGCGGGCAACAAGTACTCCGACCTGTCGGAGACCTGCCTGTCCTACATCGCAGGCATCATCAAGCACGCCAAGGCGATCAACGCCTTCACCAACCCGACGACCAACTCCTACAAACGTCTGGTCCCGGGCTATGAGGCGCCGGTGCTGCTCGCCTATTCCGCGCGCAACCGCTCGGCCTCCTGCCGCATCCCCTACACCGCTTCGCCGAAGGCCAAGCGCGTCGAGGTGCGCTTCCCCGATCCGCTCGCCAATCCCTATCTCGGCTTCGCCGCAATGCTGATGGCCGGCCTCGACGGCGTAAAGAACAAGCTCGATCCGGGCCCGGCAATGGACAAGGACCTTTACGATCTGCCGAAGGAAGAGCTGAAGGCGATCCCGACCGTGTGCGGCTCGCTCCGCGAGGCGCTGGAAAACCTCGACAAGGACCGCGGCTTCCTCAAGAACGGCGGCGTGTTCGACGACGACTTCATCGACGCTTACATCGAACTGAAGATGACCGAAGTCGCCCGCTTCGAGATGACCCCGCACCCGGTCGAATTCGAGATGTACTATTCGGGCTGAGCGGCTCGAGATCACGACACGCAAAAGGCGCCCTTCGGGGCGCCTTTTTTGTTTGGAGACCATCAGCCTTCGTTCTGCATCTGACTCCATTTCGTTCTCAAAGAACGAATCGGAATCGCGAAAATCAGCATGCACCAATTCCTGATAATTGGTTTATTCGAGATATTCATTACCCTCTTATCTATGCCGATCCACGCTCACGTCGCCTCACGCCGCGACGTGAAATGATCGAGCAAGCCCGTCGGCAGCGGAAACACGATGGTCGAGGACCGCTCGCCGGCGATGTCGTGCAGGGCCGCGAAGTAGCGCAGCTGCATCGCCTGCGGCTCCTGCGCGAGAATCCGGCCGGCCTCGACCAGCTTTTCGGCGGCCTGCTGTTCGCCCATCGCGTTGATCACCTTGGCGCGCCGCAACCGCTCCGCTTCGGCCTGCTTGGCGATCGCGCGCACCATGGTCTCGTTGATATCGACGTCCTTGATCTCGATGCCGGTCACCTTGATGCCCCAGACATCGGTCTGCTTGTCGAGGATCTCCTGGATGTCGGCGTTCAGCCTGTCGCGTTCGGCGAGCATCTCGTCGAGCTCGTGCTTGCCAAGCACCGAGCGCAGCGTGGTCTGGGCGAGCTGACTGGTCGCGGCCATGTAGTCGCCGACCTTGATGATGGCGCGCTCGGGATCGACGATGCGGAAGTAGAGAACCGCATTGACCTTGACCGAGACATTGTCGCGCGAAATCACATCCTGCGGCGGCACCACCTGCACCATCACCCTGAGGTCGACCTTGACCAGCTGCTGCGCGACCGGAATGAGGATGACGAGGCCCGGACCCTTCACCCCGGTGAAGCGTCCGAGCGTGAAGATCACGCCGCGCTCGTATTCCCTGAGGATGCGAACGGCCTGGGTGAGAAACAGGACGATGATCAGCGCAAGCACTGCATAAAGCGAATATTCGAACATCAGACTTGACCTCCCTCACCGCTCGGCCGCCGAACCACCAGGGTCAAGTCGACGATATTGGCGACCTCGACCCTCTCTCCGGGTTTGAAGGTGTCGGCGCCGCGCGCTTGCCAGCGTTCGCCATGCGTAAAGACGTGCCCCTCGTTCTCGTTCCAGTCGAGCACCTCGGCGATCAAGCCTCGCATCGCCTGCGCGCCGACGCGTGGCGAACCGCGGCGGGCGCGCCTGACCGCACCCAGCACGACCAGAACGAACCCCGCGAAAATCGCCGCGACGACGGCGATGACCGACCACGACAACCGGTAGCTGGACGACTCGACCCGGACCAGCATGATGGCGCCGAGCACAAAGGCGACGACGCCTCCAAGGCCGATCACGACGGTCGGATTGAAAGCCTCGATGGCAAGAAGCGCGATGCCGAGCAGCATCAGGCCGAGCCCGGCATAATTGATCGGCAGCATGTTGAGGGCGTAGAGGCCGAGCAGCAGGCAGATCGTCCCGATCACGCCCGGAGCAACGGTGCCGGGCGACATGAACTCGAAGATGAGGCCGTAAATGCCGACCATCAGGAGGATGAACGCGACGTTGGGATCGGTGATGACAGCCAGGAATCGGGAGATCGTGCCGGGATCGACGGTTTCGATGACGGCATCCCGGGTCGCCAGGGGCTGCGTCGTGCCGCCGCCGAGCTCGACCATTCGACCGTCGATTTGCTTGAGCAGATCGGCCTCATCGCGCGCGACGATGTCGATGGCGTGCGCCTGCAACGCGCCGTTGGCGGACAGCGTGGCGGCTTCTCGGACCGCCTTCTCCGCCCAATCGGCATTGTGGCCGCGCAGCTCGGCAAGGCTGCGGATGAAGGCGACGGCATCGTTCGTCACCTTCGCCGTCATCGCGTCCTTCGGCTCGTCCTTCTTGTCCTTGCTGTCCTTATCGGGTGTGCCGCTCGGCAGGCCGGGAAGCGGCCCGCCAATCTGCACCGGCGTGGCGGCCCCGATATTGGTGCCCGGCGCCATCGCTGCGATATGGGTCGCGTAGAGGATATAGGTCCCGGCGCTTGCCGCATGGGCGCCGGCGGGCGCGACATAGCCGGCGACAGGAACGGACGAGGCGAGCACATCCGCGATGATCTCGCGCATGCTGGAGTTCAGGCCGCCGGGCGTATTCATGCGAAGGATCACGATCTCGGCGCGTCGTTCGCTTGCCTTGACCAGCGCCTCCTTCACATAGCTCGCCGACGCCGGCCCAATGGCGCCGTCGATCGTGACCGTAAGTGCAAGACGGCGGTGATCCTCCGCCGAGCCGGGACGGAGACAGGCAAGACAAGCGACGATTCCGATCGCCGCAACGAGGGCCGCCTTCATGATCCGCACGGCAAGGGCTCCCTTGCCAAAGATATGGTGGCCGTCACACAAACCTCAATGCGGAGGTAGGTCGCCGGCAATTGCGATTGTGCGATGCAATGGGGGGCGACCTGCGGCACTCATGTCGCGGATGGCGTCATTCCCGGATAGGTGCGCAAAGGAGCAACTCCTTCCTATTCCGAAGAGGCGCGAAAGGAGACCTAGCTCGGGCGAAATCTGTCGCGAAATCGCGAACGCGTGGCTGGTATTTTTCGTTCTGCATCTGACTCCATTTCGTTCGCAAAGAACGAATCGGAATCGCAAAAACATCGCGAACCAATTCTTGCCGATTGGTTTAAGCAGCGACGCAATCGAGAATTCCGGGATGGAGAGGAGGCGAAAGCGTGCCGTACGGCCTCTCGCCTGTGTCCCTACGCCGCCGCCTTCTGCTTCGCCACCATCGCTTCGCCGAAAGCTTCGAACAGTTTTCGGTTGATGGGATTGCGCTGCGGGTCGTATTCGGCGTGCCATTGCACGCCGAGCGCGAAGCTGGGCGCTTCCGCGATGCGGATCGCCTCGATGGTGCCGTCCTCGGCGACGCCCTCGATCAGCACGCGCTTGCCGGGATCAAGGATGCCCTGCCCGTGCAGCGAATTGACCCGGATCTTCTCGCAGCCGAGGATTTTGGCGAAGGCGCCGCCCGGCGTGAGGTCGACGTCGTGGCGGTCGGCGAACACGACAGTCGGATCGGGATGGATTTCCCCGTTCTCGAGCCGGGGCATGCGGTGGTTCATGCGGCCGGGGATTTCGCGGATCTCGGGATGCAGCGAGCCGCCGAAGGCGACGTTCATCTCCTGCAAGCCGCGGCAGATGCCGAACAGCGGGATGCCGCGCGCGACGCAGGCGACCGAAAGCGCCAGCGCGACCTCGTCGCGGTGGACGTCGTAGGGCTCGTGCTTCTCGCAGGGATCGACATTGAAGCGCGTCGGGTGCACGTTGGCACGGGCCCCTGTGAGCACGATGCCGTCCACGGTATCGAGCAGCGCGGCGATATCGGTAATGTCGGGCGCGCCCGCGAACATCACCGGCAAGCCGCCGGAAACTTCGGCCACGGCGCGCAGATTGCGCTCACCGACCATCTGGACCTGAAATCGATTTTCGACGCGATGGGCGTTCCCGATCACGCCGACGACCGGCTTTCTCATCTCCCGTTCCGACCTCTCCGCAAGAAGATTCTCCAAACATGCCCCTCGTATGGAACAAATTCAACAGAGGGGATCGCGGGACGGCAATGCTATTTTCGCGCAAATCCTGGGCGGAGGGCATCCCAAAAGGCACCCCTTGGCTCCGGACGCGTTGGCCTTAAGGCGGGCTCCCGGGCCAATCGGCGCTGCCCCTGCTTGATCGCCGGCGGCAATTTGCGAAGGTGCTCCATGAAGCCCGAAAAGGATCCGATGTGACCATTTCCAGAGGCGAACGGCCCCGGACCCCCACCGACCTCGCGTGGGCTATTGCCGTCGGCGGCATCGCCGTGGTGCTGTTCACTGCACTGCTCGCCTTCACCTGGTATTTTGCCGCCACCGTGCTGCTGATCTTCGCCGGCATGCTGCTCGGCGTCGGGCTCAACGCGCTGACCAATGCACTCGGCCGCCTGGTCCACCTTCCCCATGGGGTCCGGCTTGCAATGGTTTGCGCCGTGCTTGCGATCCTGCTCGCCGGCGTCGCCTATCTCGGCGGCGCTACCATTGCCGATCAAGCCTCGGCGCTGAGCAAGACCATCAAATCGCAGATCGGCTCGGTGAAATCCTTGCTGGATCGTCATGGCATCGACACCAGCTTCTTCGATTTCGGCAATGCGGCATCCGACGGCTCGGCCACGACGCCACCGGACTCGACGTCTCCGCGAGCTGCGACACAGCGCGGTCCCCTGCCCGGTGCTGACGCCCTGGCCTCCAGCGGCGGAGCCATTGTCAGCCAGACTTTCAAGCTGCTTCTCGGCACCATCCATGGCGTCGGCAACATCTTCATCTTGTTCTTTCTGGGACTCGCCTTCGCCGCCCAGCCAAGCGTCTATCACGACGGCCTGCTGTTCCTGGCACCAGCGAAGCATCGCACCCGTGTCGCTCTGATTGTCGACCGCATCAGCGAAACGCTGGAGCGCTGGTTGATCGCGCAGATCGTCGTGATGATCGCAGTTGGCGCCGTGACCTGGATCGGGCTTGCCATCATCGGCATCCCCGGCTCGTTCATCCTGGGGATTCAGGCCGGCCTGCTCGCCTTCATCCCGACCGTCGGCGCCATCATCGCCGGCGTCGTCGTGGTGCTGGCGAGCCTCGCCTCGGGCTGGATCCCGGCACTATCGGCATTGGTCCTGTTCCTCGGCGTGCACGCGATGGAAAGCTACGTGCTGACGCCGCTCCTACAGCGCCAGGCGCTGGACATCCCGCCCGCCACGCTGTTCGCGTTCCAGATCCTGCTCGGCGTCGTCTTCGGAATCTGGGGCCTCGCGTTGGCGCTGCCACTGGTCGCCATTGCCAAGGTCATGATCGACCATTTCAAGACGTATGAGGCGCCGTCTCTCGCCGAGACGGCGTAAGGCGTCGTGCCGTAGCTCAGGTCGTCAGCACGGTCTCGGTGTGCTCGACATCAGGGGGCGAGGCGAAATACTGGCCGACCAGGCCGCGCCATTCGGTGAAATTCTCGGAGCCGCGGAAATCGACGGTGTGGTTTTCCAGCGTCGCCCATTTCACCATCAGCCGGTAGCGCTGCGGCTTCTCGATCGATTTGTGCAGCTCAAAACCGTGAAAGCCCGTCGAGCGACCGAAGGCGGCCTTGGCCTTGGCGACGGCAGCCTCAAAGTCCTTCTCGCTGCCCGGCTTGACGTCGATTTGCGCGATCTCGGTGATCATCGTTTTCCACCCCATTGTCTGGTGGCCGTGTCTAGCGCAGACGGAAGCAAAGAAAAAGGCGCCGAAACGGCGCCCTGCCCGGCCGAAAATGCGGCGCTCTCAGGCGAACAGCAGCGCGGTGCCGGCGACGACGAGCGCGCAGCCGAGGAACAACGCGAACGGCCAATAGCTCCGGCTCTTGATGTAGCGCCCCTGGGCGCGGCGCTCGGCAATCAGCGCCGTCTCGTATTCGTCCGCGGTCGAGAACAGACAGGCGAAACCGCCGCGTGCCGAGCTTGCGGCGGCTTCGAGCGACATCAGGGCAGCTTGCGGGTTCTGTCGACGGATCGATTCCATGGCAGCAATGGTGGAACCGAATGGTAAACAGAAGATTACCGCAAGCCCAACTGCTCAGGCCGTCGCCGGCTGTGCCTTGGGAATGCCTATCCGCGCGGCGCTCTGGCGGCGCCAGTTCTCCAGCGACAGCGGCAGCTCCTCCGCCGCCTCGACGCGGTTACGGCCGCCGCGCTTGGCCTGGTAGAGCGCGGTATCGGCCGAGGCCAGCAACACTTCGAGCTCGGTGCCGGCAGGCCCGCCCGCCACGCCGATGCTGACGGTGGTGTCGACAGGGCCTTCCTCGACCACGACGCCTGACGTCTCGAACGCCTCGCGCACGCGCTCGGCGACCACTACGCCTTCCTCGAGCGCGCAGGGAAGCAGCGCGGCGAATTCCTCACCGCCGATGCGGCCAGACAGGTCCGAGATGCGCAAATTGTTGACGACGATGGTCGAGAACAGTTTCAGCATCTCGTCGCCGGCGGGATGGCCGAAGCGGTCGTTGATCGACTTGAAATGGTCGATGTCGAAGATCATCACAGTGACAGGGCGGCCGCCCTTGGCCTCGCGGTCGATCATCCTTGCGCAGGCTTCCGAGAAGCCGCGGCGGTTGAGCATGCCGGTCAAGGGATCAGTCGACGCCGCGGTGCGGTGCGCGGTGACGGTGCGCTCCGACACCAGCATGAAGATCACGAACACGGTGCCGACGGCATAGAGGATGAGTTCGACCGCGAACACGGTGACCCAGACGCTGGCGGAGAAGCCGGCATCGTGCGGCCGCAGGAAGCTGCCGATCAGGATCGGCAGCATCAGCACACAGCCGTGCATGACCGGCACGACGAAGGCCGGCCAGCGCCGTTGCAGGCTCTTGCGCCGCTCCACCCAGAGCTCGCTCGCGGTCAGGGCCGCATAGACCGAGACGATGCCGGCGCCGATGATCATGCGCAGCATCGAGGCGGTGGGATCGAGCAGCGTGGCGGCCGCGACCCAGGCCAGTGCGCCGAATACGAGACCCAGCCAGTTCGGCTTGCGGCCGTGGAAGACGCGCGCCGCGTTCCACACCATGCCGCAGGCGACAAAGCCGGCCGCGTTCAAGGCGAGATAGAGATACGGGCCGAGCTTGTCGCCGGTCGCGGTCCACAGCGCGACAGAGGACGCGCCGAGCAGATAGGCGGTGCCCCACCATTTCAGCGCGGGGCTGTTCTCCTGTTTGCCGAAAAACACCATCATGGCGCCGAGCAATGCGGCGACCATCGTGGCGACCAAATAGAGCGTGATGCTATCGAGCGACATCATGTCGGCCCCCTTCTAAACATAGCAGTTACGCGATCGGCCCAGCCGACTTGCGCGCCCTTCCAGACGCGACGCTAGGTCCGACGAGTTCCATTCAGGTTTTCACGCGGGCCCAAGTTTTCGGGAAACACGCGCTCAATTTGCGTACAAACGAACAACAAAAAAGGCGCTGAAATCAGCGCCTTTTTGCTTCTCATTGAAGCCGCTTTCGCGGCGAATGTGACCGAAGCGATTAACGCTTCGAGAACTGGAAGGACCGGCGGGCCTTGGCCTTGCCGTACTTCTTGCGCTCGACCACGCGCGAGTCGCGGGTGAGGAAGCCACCCTTCTTGAGCACGCTGCGCAGCTCGGGCTCGAAATAGGTCAGAGCCTTGGAGATGCCGTGACGCACGGCACCAGCCTGGCCGGACAGACCGCCGCCAGCGACCGTGCAGATCACGTCGTACTGGCCCGAACGCTGGGCCACGGAGAACGGCTGCTCGATCATCATGCGCAGCACGGGACGAGCGAAATAGACCTCGACCTCGCGCGAATTGACGGTGACCTTGCCGGCGCCCGGCTTGATCCAGACGCGGGCCACCGCGTCCTTGCGCTTGCCGGTGGCGTAGGCGCGGTTGAACTTGTCGACCTTCTTCTCGTGCTTGGGCGCATCGGGCGCGACGGCTGCGGTCTTGAGCTGCGAGAGCTGGTCGAGCGACTGAATGGATTCGGCCATGATTATGCGGCCCTCGTGTTCTTGCGGTTCAACTTGGCGATATCAAGCTTCTCGGGCGTCTGGGCCTCGTGCGGATGATCGGCACCGCCGTAGACGCGGAGGTTGCCCATCTGGACACGACCGAGCGGACCACGCGGGATCATGCGCTCGACGGCCTTCTCGAGCACGCGCTCGGGGTGACGGCCTTCGAGGATCTGGCGCGCGGTGCGCTCCTTGACGTGGCCGACATAGCCGGTGTGCTTGTAGTAGGTCTTCTGCTCGCGCTTGCGACCGGTGAGAACGGCATGCTGCGCGTTGATGATGATGACGTTGTCGCCGCAATCAACGTGCGGGGTGTAGGTCGGGAGGTGCTTGCCGCGCAGACGCATGGCGACGATAGTGGCGAGACGGCCGACGACCAGACCCTTGGCGTCGATCAGCACCCACTTCTTCGTCACCTCGGCCGGCTTTGCCGAAAAGGTTTTCATGTCAGAGTTTCCGTGGACGGGGAATAGCGGCGCGAACACCACGCCGGACTGGGCGGGTTTCTAGAGAAGAGACGGGCAACGGTCAATGCCCGATGATCTAATTTAGATAAATAGAATCAATGACTTAAAAATATGGTGCGATATTACCTGCGAAAAGCTCAAACATTTGGAATGGAATAGGTCGAGGTGACATGGGCGATCGGATCGGGCGACGTCCCGGACAGCAACTTGACCTCCCCGACCGCCAGCCGCTTGCCGAGCTTGAGCAGGCGGGCCTCGGCCAGCACGTCCTGCCCCGGCTGGCCCTTACGCAGGAAGTTGATGTTGAGATTGGTGGTCACCGCGAGTCCGATCGGCCCGATCGCTGACAGCAGCACCACGTACATGGCGAAATCGGCGAGCGCCATCAGCGTTGGGCCGGATACGGTTCCACCCGGCCGCAGCATCTTCTCGCCGTAGCGCTGGCGTAAAAGGCAGGTCTGGCCGTCCGCGCTCTCGATCGTAATGTCGTCGCCGCTGAAGGCCTGGGGGAATTCGTCACGGAGAAACTGCTCGAGCTCCGCCACGCTCATTTTCGCTGCCGCCATGCCGTTCCCCACCCTCGCTTCACGTCGCCTGCTACACTAGGTTATCTGCATCATCTAACCGTAATAATCCAATTGGAAACGCCGCGATGTCCACCCAGGCCGCCCGCGCCCCCACTCCTCATCAGCCAATTCTGCTGCGCGAAATGGTCGGGCCCATCGCTGTGCTGACCTTGAACCGGCCGGCGGCGCGCAACAGCCTGTCGACGGCGATGATCGCCACCCTCCACGCAGAACTCGATGATATCGGCAACGATAAGGCCGTCCGCGGCGTCGTGCTGGCGGCCAACGGTCCCGCCTTCTCGGCGGGTCACGACATGAAGGAACTGACCGCCCGCCGCAGCGATCCGGACCGCGGCCGCGCCTTCTTCGCCGACACCATGAATGCCTGTAGCGCGATGATGCAGGCGATCGTGCATCTGCCCAAGCCCGTGGTTGCTGCCGTCCAGGGCATCGCGACGGCGGCCGGCTGCCAGCTCGTCGCGAGCTGCGATCTTGCGATCGCCTCCGAAGCGGCGAGTTTCGCCACGCCCGGTGTCGACATCGGTCTGTTCTGCTCGACGCCGATGGTGGCGCTGTCGCGCAACGTGCCGCGCAAGCAGGCGATGGAGATGCTGCTGACAGGCGAACCGGTCCCCGCTGCGCGCGCCCGCGAGATCGGCCTTATCAATCGCGTGGTCGCCGCCGGCACCGAACGCGACGCAGCCATTGCGCTGGCGCAACAGGTTGCGCTGAAATCCGCCTACACCATCAAGCTCGGCAAGGAGGCGTTCTACCGCCAGGCCGAGATGAGCCTTGCCGACGCCTATCGCTATGCGGCAGAGGTGATGACCGAGAACATGATGGCCCGCGATGCCGAAGAAGGCATCGGCGCCTTCATCGAGAAGCGCACGCCGACCTGGCGGGATGAGTAATTCTATTTCTTACGCCGTCATTCCGGGGCGATGCGCAGCATCGAACCCGGAATCTCGAGATTCCGGGTCGGCTCTTCGAGCCGCCCGGAATGACGAATGAAGGATCACATGAATCACGACGCCTATCCCGACAATTACATCCGCGGCATCCTCAACAGTGTGAAATCGATCGCCATGGTCGGCGCCTCGCCGGTCAACGTGCGGCCGAGCTATTTCGCGTTCAAATATCTGGCGCAGCGCGGCTACGACATGATTCCGATCAATCCTGGACATGTCGGCAAGGAGCTGCTCGGCAAGCCCTTCGTCGCCTCGCTTCGCGACATCGGCCGCCCAATCGACATGATCGACATTTTCCGCAACTCCAGCCACATCATGCCAGTGGTCGAGGAGGCGCTGACGCTCGACCCGCTGCCGAAGGTGATCTGGATGCAGCTTGGCGCGCGTGACGATGCGGCAGCTGAAAAGGCGGAAGCGGCCGGTATCAAGGTCGTGATGAACCGCTGCCCCAAGATCGAATATGGCCGGCTGTCGTCCGAGATCTCCTGGATGGGCGTCAATTCACGTACGCTCTCCTCCAAGCGCGCGCCGGCGCCGACGCAAGGCATGCGCCTCTCCCTCAACCGGATGAGTGTCGGCGGTGGCGACACCGCGGCCTCCGACCGCGCAGCCAAGAACAAGAGCGAGCAAAGCTGACGCACTTGCGAAGGATTCGTTTCGCGAACGCGTCGATGCGTAGCACCATCGTTGCGATGTGAAGCCGCGGCTTGACGCCGGCCACGGCGCCGATCAGCATGCCGCGCGATTTCAGACCACAAGAACAGGACGCCTCAATGAGCGATCGCCTTCCGGGATTTTCAACCCTCGCCGTGCATGCCGGTGCACAGCCTGACCCGACCACCGGCGCACGCGCCACTCCGATTTATCAGACAACCTCGTTCGTCTTTAACGACGCCGACCACGCAGCCTCGCTGTTCGGCCTGCAGGCCTTCGGCAACATCTATACCCGTATCGGCAACCCGACCAACGCGGTGCTCGAAGAGCGCGTTGCCGCGCTCGAGGGCGGCACGGCCGCGCTTGCGGTCGCTTCGGGCCATGCCGCCCAAGTCGTGGTTTTGCAGCAATTGCTCCAGCCCGGTGACGAATTCATCGCCGCGCGAAAACTCTATGGCGGCTCGATCAACCAGTTTACGCATGCGTTCAAGAGCTTTGGCTGGAACGTTGTGTGGGCCGATCCCGACGATATCGCGAGCTTCGAGCGCGCGGTGACGCCGCGCACCAAGGCGATCTTCATCGAGTCCATTGCCAATCCCGCCGGCAGCATCACCGACATCGAGGCGATCTCGTCGGTGGCGCGCAAGGCTGGCGTGCCGCTGATCGTCGACAACACCTTGGCCTCGCCCTATCTGATCCGCCCGATCGATCACGGCGCCGACATCGTGGTGCACTCGTTGACGAAATTTCTGGGTGGTCACGGCAACTCGCTCGGCGGCATCATCGTCGATGCCGGCACCTTCGATTGGTCGACGGGCGGCAAATATCCGATGCTGTCGGAACCGCGCCCCGAATATCACGGCATCCGCCTGCAGGAGACCTTTGGCAATTTCGCCTTCGCGATCGCCTGCCGCGTGCTCGGCTTACGCGACCTTGGCCCTGCGCTGTCGCCGTTCAACGCCTTCATGATCCTGACCGGCATCGAGACGCTGCCGCTGCGCATGCAGAAGCACTGCGACAACGCCAAGGCGGTCGCCGAATTCCTCGCCGGCCATCCGGCGGTGGCTTCGGTGAGCTATGCGGGCCTTCCGAGTGACAAGTACAACCAGCTCGCGCGCAAATATGCGCCGAAGGGCGCAGGCGCCGTGTTCACCTTCAGCCTCAAGGGCGGCTACGACGCCGGCGTCAATTTGGTATCGAAACTGCAGCTATTCTCGCACCTCGCCAATGTCGGCGACACCCGCTCGCTGGTCATCCACCCGGCCTCGACCACCCACAGCCAGCTCGACGACGCCGCCAAGGTGAAGTCCGGCGCCGGTCCGGATGTGGTCCGGCTCTCGATCGGCATCGAGGACAAGGAAGACCTGATCGCCGACCTGGAGCAGGCGCTGGGGTAGTTACCGCCGTCATTCCGGGGTGGTCCGAAGGACCAGAACCACAGGTGCGCAATTGCGCACCGGGGAATCTCGCGATTCTCAGGTGCGCAATTGCGCACCATAGTTCGGTGCTTTGCACCGCCCCGCAATGACAGCCGTTGTTTCGACGGCCGGTTAACAGTCATTAACCACATCTGCCGCATACATCATTCTTGGATCGCCTTTGATTCGGAGCCAACGATGCTGCGCTGGATGGTGCCTGCCCTGGCAGTGATGCTGACGGCCTCAGCAACCCTTGCGGCCGACTTGCCGGCCAATCCGAAGCGAAGGGCCGCAGCTCCGCCGCCAAAGGTCTATGTCGAGACCGATCCGGACGCGCTGATCTCGCCGGCCGATGGCGTCGGCAGCTACGTCAGCAATCTGCCGGGCACCCCGCTGTTGCCGGGCTCTCATACGCTGCCGGGCTATTACGGGCGCCCCTGGAGCTACGATTATCAGGGTGCGTATTACGGCGGGAAGCAGGTCGATTATTTCTGGCGCCTGCCCTATGCGTGCGGTGTCTACGGCTATTGCTGATCAGCCCGGCTGTCCCACTGGAACCGCGCGCGGCTGCGCTTCCGCGCTCTGCCGCGACGCCAGCCGCTCCGCCTGCATCACCGCCAATGTCAGCACGGCGATCGCGACCGCCTGGTGCGAGAGCGCCAGATCAATCGGCACCTGGTTGAGCAGCGTGAGGATGCCGAGCACCACCTGCAAGCTGACCGCCGCGAACAGCCAGAGCGCCCCCCGCGTCGCCGCGCCTGCGCGCGAGCGTACCGCGTCGAATGCATGCAGCGCCGCCAGCGTGAACAGCAGGTAAGCCGTCATCCGGTGCTCGAACTGCACCGTCAGCACATTGTCGAACATATTGCGCCACCACGGCGTCTCGAACCACAGCCGCTCGACCGATGGAATGAACGCGCCGTCGATCTGCGGCCAGGTGTTGTAGGCGCGTCCTGCGCGCAGGCCTGCGACCAACGCCCCGAAATAGATCTGGATGAAGGTCAGTATCACCAGCACCGCGCTCGTGAACCGCAGCCGGGCCGGAGCCGCGAGCTGCGACCGATCGGCGAGTCGCCGCACCGTCCAGACGATGCCGGCGAAGATCAGCAGCGCCAGCACCAGATGCGTCGCCAGCCGATATTGCGACACTTCAACCCGGTCGGACAGGCCTGATGCCACCATCCACCAGCCGACGGCGCCCTGGAGGCCGCCGAGCGCGAACAGCAGCCACAGCCGTCGCTTCAGCTCACCGGACAGGCCGCCGCGCCACAGGAAGAACAGGAACGGCAGCAGATACGCGACGCCGATGAAGCGCCCGAGCAGCCGATGGCTCCACTCCCACCAGAAGATCTCTTTGAACTCGGACAGGCTCATCCCCGCGTTCAGCTCGCGATATTGCGGGATTTTCTTGTAGGCCTCGAAGGCGTCGGTCCACTGCGCCTCCGACAGCGGTGGAATACTGCCGGTGACCGGTTTCCACTCGACGATCGACAGGCCGGACTCCGTCAGCCGTGTCGCGCCGCCGACCAGCACCATCAGCGCGATCAGGGCGGCCACGGAGATCAGCCACCAGCGCACGGCGCGATGCGGATGGGTTGGGGCGGAAATCGTCGTCATTTCAGGGACAAACCAAGCCTTGTGACTAACGGACTTGAACCGGACTGCGTGCCCCTTATAGTCCCCCGCTCCCGCAGCGCAAGTTACGCGAAAGCCGCAAATCCCCGCCATGACGATCCGCACCCGCAAGTTCCTCGGCGCCATTCTGCTGCTGGTGCTGGCCACCGTCTGGGCCCTGCTCGGCATGGCGGCGGCGCAGATGCCGTGGATCGCCGTATCCGGCTGGCGTCAGGCGATCTACTACGTGGTGGTCGGCATGGGCTGGGTGCTTCCGGCGATGCCGATCGTGAGCTGGATGCAGCGGCCGGACCGGGCGTAACCCCGCAAACGCGCTTGCGCGTTTGTCGGTTGCGAAGGCCCTGACCATCGTTGCGTCAGCTCGCAGCGCTGCCCGTCGGTTTCACCGGTGCGAAGGCAACGCCCGACACCAGCACCCGCATCATGCGCAGCGAGCGTACCCGTCCATCCCAGGAGATCCGTGGCAACGCCCGCAGATTGGTGCGCCCTTGCGCATCCACGATACCCGGGATGGTCGATACCGCGCTGGCAAAGCCCGCCTCCTCCGCCAGCACGACGTGGCTGCGCCGGAACGAGGACCGATCGCCGAACGGATATGCCAGGTGCTTGACCTCACGGCGAAACGCGGCTTCCGCCACCGCCTTGCCCATCGTCATCTCGCGCAGTGCCGCCGCATCCTTCATGTTGGCAAGCACGGGATAGTTTACGGTCGCACTGCCGATCGTGACCAGCGGATCGGCAGCTAACCTCGCCAGATCCTCCCAATCCATCGACGCCTCGCGCGAAATTGCAGCGAGATCGATGCTGTAGCGGCTGCAGAGATCGGCGATCGCGGCCGACAGATCCGCCGGCGGCAGCGAGCGCAGCCAACCCTCGAGATGCCAAAACAGTGCCTGCTTCTCGGCATTATCAGTGATGGTGAAGCGCTGCTCCCTGTCGCCCATCATCAGGCTGATCCGGCTCTCGCGCCCGATCACCCGCTCGAGCCCAAGCCACCACGCTTCTCCAACGCCGTCGGGAAAGGCGGTCGGAACATAGAGCGTGAACGGCACGGCGTGGCGCGCCAGCACCGGATAGGCAAAGCTGATGAGGTCCTTGGGCGTGCCATCGAAGGTGAGCGCCACGAAGCGCCGCTTCTCCGGCAACGTCACCGCGCGCCGGCAAACCTCGTCCATTCCGAGAAACTCATAGTCCCAGCGCTTCAGCGCGCGAATGGCACGATCGAGGAATTGTGGCGTGATCTCGTGTTCTTGCAGCGGCTGGAACGCGCCGCTTCGCCGCGGCCGCACGTGCTGGAAGCGCAGGATGGCACCCGCGCCACGGCTGCGCAGCAAGGGCTGGCCCGAGACCCAGGCCAGTTCGAGCCGCAACCGCTGCAGCCATCTGTCGTCGGATGCCAATACCCCACCTTCGCGCTCGCCGGCAGCCCGTTCCCTGACCCATTGTCATTACCCTTTGTTGACATTTGTTTGCAAAGGTCGGCCACAGGTCGAAATAGGTATTTTTCGCTTTCTCGACAGGTTTCGCGAATGACCATGGCTGCGGCGATGCAAAGCCGGACGGCGGAATCGCCAGCGCGGTCCAGAGCGAGCCGTATTGCGCATGTCGATATCGTCGCCGATCTCGGTGAAGCCGAGAGAGTCTGGCGCGCGCTCGAGGAGCCCGGCCACCTCTTCACGCCCTATCAGCGGTTCGATCTCCTGGGCACCTGGCAACGATCGGTCGGGGAGCGCGAAGGCGCCCGGCCCTTGATTGTGATCGCGCGCGATGCCGAGCAGAATCCGCTCGCGCTGCTTCCGCTGGCATTGCGCCGAGGTCACGGCGTGCGCACGGCCTGCTTCATGGGCGGCAAGCATACGACCTTCAACATGGGACTGTGGAACGCCGAGTTCGCAGCACAAGCCGTCGCTAGCGACCTCGACGCACTGATCGCACCGCTGCGCAATGGGGTCGACATCCTCGCGCTGACGCAACAACCGAAGCGCTGGCACGATCAGCAAAATCCCTTCGCATTCCTGCCGCAGCAGAGCGCAATCAACGGCTGCCCGGTGCTGGTGATGGAGCCAGGCGGCCCGCCCGCATCGCGGATCAGCAATTCCTTCCGCCGCCGGCTCAAGAGCAAGGAGAAGAAGCTCCAGGCGCTTGCCGGCTACCGCTATCACCTCGCCACATCGGACGCGGACGTCACCCGCCTGCTCGACTGGTTCTTCCGCGTCAAACCGGCGCGGATGGCTGAGCAGAGGCTGCCCAACGTCTTCGCCGAGCCCGCCGTCGAGAAATTCATCCGCAGCGCCTGCCTGGCACCACGCGGCGAAGGGCACGTCATCGACATTCATGCACTGGAATGCGACGACGAGGTGATCGCGATCTTCGCCGGCGTTGCCGACGGCCAGCGCTTCTCGATGATGTTCAACACCTACACGATGTCGGAGCACGCCCGCTACAGCCCGGGCCTGATCCTGGTTCGCTACATCATCGACCGCTACGGCGAGCGCGGCTACCGCTCCCTCGACCTCGGCATCGGATCCGACGACTACAAGCGCATGTTCTGCAAGGATGACGACGACATCTTCGACAGCTTCGTACCCCTGACCCCGCGCGGTAGGCTTGCGGCCGTGGCGATGTCCTCGATCAGCCACGGCAAGCGCCTGGTGAAGCAGAACCAGACGCTGTTCGATTTGGCGCGACGGCTAAGGCAGGCGTTCGGGTAGCGACGAATGTCGTACGGTGGGCAAAGCGAAGCATGCCCACGTTCTGCGTGCGATCGAAGAGAGATGGTGGGCACGGCGCAAGCGCGCCTTTGCCCACCCTACGATTCCTGGCCAAGTCTCATCCTGAGGAGACCGCGAAGCGGTCGTCTCGTAGGACGAGGCGCTCGCGCAGGCCCCGAACGAAGTCACCTACGCCGCCACCACGCGCGGAGTCTCACCGGCGTTCGACGGCTGCACGGGCCGGCTCAACATCGTCACCTCGCTGAAGCCGACGGCCTTGAGCTGTTCGCACATGAGCTTACGCGCATCAGCCTCCATCGACGCGTCGGGGACCACGACAGCGCGGGCATTCGTCGTCAGGAGTTCTGCCGGCAATTCGGAAGCGTCACCGGCGTCGAGCAGCACGTAATCGTAAGCGCGCAGCAACGCGTCGATTGCGAGCGTCACCCGCGGCGACTGGAGCAGGCTTTGGTCGAAGCCTGGACGACCGGCCAGGACGAGATGCAGCCGCGAAAATTTGTCGCGCGTAATGATCTGCGCGAACGAGGCCTGCCCCTGCATCAGCTCGGCAAGACCGGGCGACGCCGGATCGACCGACACCGCTGATATCGTCGGCGAGGATGCGGCGAGATCGACCACGACGACGCGCGCCTCGCGCGCCAGATGCCGTGCGAGCGTCAGCGCCGACAGCGTGATCGCCTCGCCCGATGCGGTGCCGAGCACGGTGACCTTCTTCGCAGCTGCACCGGCAGCCCTCAGGCTCTCGGCCAGCTGTCCGATTTCGGCCAATTCGCCGACGTCGGCATCATCAGTCATCTCCGGCTGGAGCGGTACCGCAACCGTCTCCACCGGATCGACAACAGGCTCGCGACGAACCGCCGCGGGGGCGAGCGTCGCGACGGCGCGCGGCGCGGTCTGGCGCAGCAGCTCGCCGGTGACGACAACACCAGAGGACAGCAGCAGCGTCGCCAGGGTCGCGATCAGTACGATCGGAAGCTTCTTCGGATAGGCCGGCGTGTTCGAGACGATGCCACGCGAGATGATGCGGCCCTCGGTCGGCGCGGTGTCGATGGTTTCGCGGGTATTGGCCTCGCGATATTTGGCAAGATAGGTCTCGAGCAGGTCGCGCTGCGCCTTGGCCTCGCGCTCGAGCGCCCGCAGCTGAACGTCCTGGCCGTTGGTCGAGGTCGCCTGCTTCTTGAGCTGCTCGAGGCTCGTGGTCAGGCCGTCGACCCGGCCGCCGGCGATCCGCGCATCGTTTTCAAGCGAGCGCGAGATTTTCGCCGCCTCGTCGCGGATCTGACCATCGAGATCGCTCAGCTGCGCTTTCAGTTCCTTGATGCGCGGATGATTGCCGAGCAGCGTGGACGACTGCTCGGCAAGCTGGGCGCGCAGCGTTACACGCTGTTCCGACAAGCGCCGCATCAGCTCGGAGTTCACGACCTCGGACGCCTCGATCGGCTTGCCGCTCTGGAGCATCTCGCGGATCAGCCGCGCCTTGGACTCGGCGTCGGCCCTCAGCGCGCGCGCGTTGTTGAGCTGGGTATTGACCTCGCCCATCTGCTGGTTCGACAGGGTGGTGTTGTTGGTGCCGACAAACAGTGACGATTTGGATCGGAAGTCCTCGACCTTGGCTTCGGCCTCGGAGACCTTTTTGCGCAGGTTCTCGATCTCGCCCGCAAGCCACTGGCTGGCGTTGCGCGCCTGGTCCTGTCGCGCATTCTGCTGGAGCACGAGATAGCCGGCGGCGATCGAATTGGCGACGCGCGCGGCGAGCTCGGGATCCTGCGACTGGAATTCGACGACGATCACGCGCGACTTGTCGACCGCGTAGGCCTGAAGGCGATCATAATACGCATCGAGCACGCGCTCTTCCGGTGTCATCGAGAACGGATCGCGGCCGATGCCGACCAGCGCCGCGAGCGATTTCAGCGGCGAGATGCCTTGCAGCACCGGATCGAACTCCGGCCGTTCGGCCAGCTTGTTCTTCTTGATGATCTCGCGCGCGAGATCGCGCGACAGCACCAGCTGCACCTGACTGGTGACGGCCTCGGGGTCGAGTGCCTGCCGCTCCTCGGTGCTGCGATCGCTGCTCGGCCGCAGGAAGACGTTCTCGCGGCCGTCGATCAGGATGCGCGATTCGGATTTGTAGCGCGGCGTGATGAGATTGACGATCGCGACGGAAGCGACGAGGGCCAACACCGTCGGCACGATGATCCAGCCGCGCTTGCGCGCGAGCGCGCCGCCCAGCGCATGCAGATCGATGTCGCCGGATTCGGCTGGCGCCTGCCTTGCAACGATCGGCGCCGGCTTGGCTTCGACCCGGGGCTTGGCGTTCGAAACGGCTCGCTCGATGACGGCCTTGTCCTTGCCGGCACGCCAGAACGCTAAACGCATCGAACACTCCCGCAGGGCAACGCCACTCGTGTACCTCAATGAGGCCGATTACACTCCATTAAGGTTGCCGCTGGGTTAATCGTGACCTCTGGCATGCAACGCAGAAGCGTTCGTCACCGTTTGTTAACCACGAGGGGTCCTTAATCGCATCGATATTTCGAGAAACTTTGTCCAGTTTCGCGCGCTGGTTTTGATCATGCCTCCCTCTCCTGACCGGCCGCTTCGCATTCTGCACGCCGTACGCGCGCCCGTCGGAGGCATCTTCCGGCACATCCTCGACGTCGCCAACGGTCAGGTTGATCGCGGCCATCACGTCGGGATTCTCGCCGACAGCCTCACCGGTGGCGAGCGCGCGGACAAGGCGCTGGCCGGACTTGCGCCGCGGTTGAAGCTCGGCGTGCATCGGATGGCGATCCGCCGGGAACCCTCGGTGGAGGATTTTCTGGTTTGGTTGCGCATGCGCCGCCTGATTGCCGCGCTCAAGCCCGACGTCTTGCACGGCCACGGCGCCAAGGCCGGCGCTTTCGTTCGCGCGCGGCGCCGCGCTGACGACACCATTCGCATCTACACGCCCCATGGCGGCTCGCTGCACTATCCGCTCAACACCTTGAAGGGGGAATTTTACGCGCGCCTCGAACGCTCGCTGATGGACGCGACGGATCTGTTCCTGTTCGAGAGCGCTTTTGCGCGCGACACCTACCAGCGCATCGTCGGTACGCCCAAGGGCGTGGTGCATTGCGTCTTCAACGGCGTGACGCCGGAAGAGTTCGAACCCGTCGCTATCGCCGATGACGCTACCGACCTCTGCTATGTCGGCGAGTTCAGGCACATCAAGGGCGCGGACCTCCTGGTCGACGCGGTGGCGCGGCTGCGCGAGAGCGGCAGGCAAGTCACGCTGACGCTCGGCGGCGACGGTGAGGAGACCGCGGCGCTGAAGGCGCAGGTCGAGCGGCTCGGCCTGAAGGAGGCGATCCGCTTCATCGGCCACGTCAAGGCGCGTGACGGCTTTTCCAAGGGGCGACTGCTGGTCGTCCCCTCGCGCGGCGATTCCATGCCCTATGTTGTCATCGAGGCCGGTGCGGCCGGTATTCCCATGATCGCAGCGCGCGTCGGCGGCATCCCGGAGATTTTCGGGCCCGACAGTCCGGCGCTGTTCGCCGCCGGCAACGCCGAAGCCATGGCTGAGGCGATCGCGGCCGCGCTGGACGACGCGCAGGCGACCGCGCAGCGCGCATCGACCTTGCGCGAGCGCATCTCGGCGCATTTCTCCCAGGAGGCGATGGTCGAAGGCGTGCTCGCGGGCTACCGCGATGCATTTGCCAATCATTAACCATCCTTAAACCGGCTTTAGAGAATCTTCCGATTTGTCCGATAATCGATGTGCCAGGGGATTGGAAGCCCGGGGCGCAAAGCCGTGCCGCGAGTTTTTGGAATGGACGTAGACGCCCGTGGAACCGCTCAACGCACGCTCCATGCTCGATGCCGCGACCAGCGCCGCGGCCAAGCCTGCCGGGACTAATTTCGTCGAACGCCGCCGCCGGCTCACGCCGGCCGCGCTCGAGATCGTCAATCAGAAAGTCGCCCGCGCCTATTCGCCGATCGTGATTGCCGGCGTCGTGCGCGCCATCGACTTCGTGCTGCTCATCGTGGTCGGCATCGCCGTCTATGTCGGCTACGTCATGCCGAACAACGGCTTCAGCTGGGTCTATCCGTTAGAGATCGCCGCTGTCGCAGTCGCAGCCGTGGTCTGCTTCCAGGCCGCGGACATCTACCAGGTGCAGCTGTTCCGCGGCCAGCTCCGGCAGATGACGCGGATGATCTCGTCGTGGTCGTTCGTATTCCTGCTGTTCATCGGCGTCTCGTTCTTCGCCAAGTTCGGCAGCGAGATCTCGCGGCTATGGCTTGCCGCCTTCTATTTCCTTGGCCTCGCCGCGCTGGTCGTCGAGCGCCTCATCCTCCGTTCGCTGGTGCGCAGCTGGGCGCGCCAGGGCCGGCTCGATCGCCGCACCATCATCGTCGGGTCCGACAGCAACGGCGAGCAGCTGGTCGAGGCGCTGAAGGCGCAGGAGGATTCCGACATCCACGTGCTCGGCGTGTTCGATGACCGCAACGACAGCCGCGCGCTCGATACCTGCGCCGGCGCGCGCAAGCTCGGCAAGGTCGACGACATCGTCGAATTCGCCCGGCGCACCCGCGTCGATCTCGTGCTGTTCGCGCTGCCAATTTCGGCGGAGACGCGCATCCTGGAGATGCTGAGGAAGCTCTGGGTGCTGCCGGTCGATATCCGTCTCTCCGCGCACACCAACAAGCTGCGCTTCCGGCCCCGATCCTATTCCTATCTCGGCGAGGTGCCGACCCTCGACGTATTCGAGGCACCAATCACCGATTGGGATCTGGTGATGAAATGGCTGTTCGACCGCGTCGTCGGCAGCCTCGCATTGCTCGCGGCCCTTCCCGTGATGGCGCTGGTGGCGCTGGCGGTGAAGCTCGACAGCCCCGGTCCCGTCCTGTTCCGCCAGAAGCGTTTCGGCTTCAACAATGAGCGCATCGACGTCTATAAATTCCGCTCGATGTATCACCACCAGGCCGACCCGACGGCCTCGAAGGTCGTGACCAAGAACGATCCGCGCGTCACCCGCGTCGGCCGCTTCATCCGCAAAACCAGCCTCGACGAGCTGCCGCAGCTCTTCAACGTGGTGTTTTCGGGCAATCTCTCCCTGGTCGGCCCGCGTCCACACGCGGTGCAGGGCAAGCTGCAGAGCCGGCTGTTCGACGAGGCCGTCGACGGCTATTTCGCCCGCCACCGCGTCAAGCCCGGCATCACCGGCTGGGCCCAGATCAACGGCTGGCGCGGCGAGATCGACAATGAAGAGAAGATCCAGAAGCGCGTCGAGTTCGACCTCTACTACATCGAGAACTGGTCGGTGCTGTTCGACCTCGTCATTGTCCTGAAAACGCCACTCTCGCTGCTGACCAAGAACGAGAACGCGTATTGAGTTTCCGTCATGCCCCGGCTTGACCGGGGCATCCAGTACGCCGCGGCGCCAGGTTTTCCGCAACAGGCGCCGCAGAGTACTGGATCGCCCGGTCAAGCCGGGCGATGACAGCGGTATTTGTGGCGTGAGATTTGCGTGAGCGTGTGATGGCGTATGCGGCGACAGCCGGGGGAATGAACGCAGCCGCACCGGCTGCGTCCGGCGTGCTCGCTCTCCAGCGCGCGTTGGTCTGGCTGGTCGGCGCCTCGGGCGCGATCGTCTTCATTGAGCCGAGCCCCTACGAGATCGCGACGCTGCTCGCCACGGTCGCGTTCTTTGCCACCGGCCTGCGCCTGAAGCTCGTGCTGATGCCGCTGGTGCTGGCCCTGGTGTTGCTCAATGTCGGCTACACCATCGGCGCGATCCCGCTGCTCGACGAGCCAGAGGTCGCAAGCTGGATCGCGACCTCCTGGTACATGGCCGTGACCGTGGTGTTCTTTGCCATGGTCATTTCCGAGGACACGGCGGCGCGGCTCGACATGCTGCGCCGTGGCCTCGTGGTCGGCGCGATGATCGCCTCGCTCTCGGCCATATCAGGCTATTTCAACCTGGTCCCCGGCGGCCATGATCTGTTGACGCTCTACGAGCGCGCCCGCGGCACGTTCAAGGATCCGAACGTGCTTGGCGCGTTCCTGATCCTGCCGGCGCTGTTTGCACTCCAGAGCGTGGTCTCGGACAAGCTCGCCAAGGCGTTCGGCAACGCCATCGCCTTCGCCATCATGGCACTGGCGATCCTGCTCGCCTTTTCCCGCGCCGCCTGGGGCGGGCTGATCCTGACCTCGGCCTTCATGCTGGCCCTGATGGTGCTGACCAGCCGCAGCAATGCCGAGCGCTCGCGCATCATCGTCATGACGATCGTCGCGGTCGTGCTGGGCCTCGCACTGATCGCGGTGCTGCTGTCGTTCGATTCCGTCGCCGAGATGTTCAAGCAGCGCGCGAGCTTCGACCAGAGCTACGACGAAGGCCGCTTCGGCCGGTTCGGCCGCCACATCCTCGGTGCGGAGATGGCGCTCGACTTGCCGTTCGGCATCGGCCCCCTGCAATTCCACCGCTACTTCCCCGAAGACACCCACAATTCCTACCTGAACGCCTTCATGTCCGGCGGCTGGCTCTCCGGCGTCTGCTATCCGGCGCTGGTCTTCACCACCGTCATCACGGGCTTGCACCACATCTTCGTCCGCGTGCCCTGGCAGCGCGCTTACCTCGCGGTGTTCTCCGCCTTCGTCGGCACCGTCGGCGAGAGCTTCGTGATCGACACCGACCACTGGCGCCATTTCTGGATGATGCTGGGCGCGATGTGGGGCATGATCGCGGCCGCACAGGCCTACAAGGTCAGGTCCGGCGAGGACGCTTCTTCAGCTTGAGATCGGGCCGCTGCTCCGGCGGCGTATCAAGCAGGCCCTTCAATGCTGCGGTCGCTGCGACCACGCCCTCGTAGCCCTCATTGGCAAAACGCAGCAGCAGGCGCAGCTCCTCGTCGGTATAGGCGCTGAAGACCTTCTCCATCGCCTGCTGCATCGGCACATAGAGCTGGCCGATCTTCTTCGCGGTCTCGGGCACGACCGCGATGAAAACCTTGCGACGATCGGCCTCGTCGCGCTCGCGTCGCACGAACCCTGCCTTCTCGAGCCGATCGACCACGCCTGTGATGGCGCCCGTCGTGAGCCCCGTCACCTCGGCAAGCCTGCCCGCGGTCACGCGCCCCTCGAGATAGAGAATATCCATGCATTCGAGGTCGGAATTGGCAATTCCAGCCACGTTCGCAACGGCTTGCCCATAGAGCACGCCCTGCGCGGACGACCGTCGCATCGCCTCTTCCAATTCTCCCAGCAACGCCGCGCGCGCCTTTGCCCTTGACAAAGCCAACCTCATATCTTAGCCGATATATATCTTAGCCACTAAGAGATTTAGCGGCCTTAATTTCTCCTAGCACCATGGAAACCTTGGGAGCAAGCCAATGCCTCACCGTCCCCGCAAGGCCCTCATCATCGGCGCCGGCATTGCCGGGCCCGTCGCTGCGATCCTGCTGCGCCGCGCCGGCATCGAATCCGCGGTCTACGAAGCCTGGCCCTACTCCAAGGGCATCGGCGGCGGCCTCCAGATCGCACCCAACGGCATGCATGTCATGGACGAGATCGGGCTTGCCGGCGAGCTGATCAGCCGCGGCTCGATCGCGGAGTCCTTCGATTTCTATTCGCAAGACGGCCGACGGCTCGGCTCGATCAACCGCGACATGGCGCGGCGGTTCGGCCAACCCGCCGTCAATGTCTGCCGCGCGACGCTGAACGAGATGCTGATCGACAAGGCCTGGTGCGCGTGCGCTTCGCTCTATTTCGACAAGCGCCTGATCAAGATCGAGGATCGCGGCGACCAGCCCGTGATCGCCTATTTCGCCGACGGCACCACGGCGGAGGGTGATTTTCTGATCGGCGCCGACGGCGTGCATTCGATCACGCGGCGCCAGGTTGTGCCTGATGGTCCCAAACCCTTCAACACTGGACTGATCGGCTTCGGTGGCTTCGTCCCTCTTTCGGCCCTCGGCGGCAGGGCGATCGGCGGGCGTGTCGAGACCACGTTCGGACAGAGCGGCTTCTTCGGCTACGGCTATTGCAGCCCGGATCCCAAGGACGGCGCGATGTGGTGGAGCACGCAGCCTGCGCACGGCATGAATGCCGCGATGTTTCGCACGCTCGACACACAGACGCTGAAGCAGCATCTGCGCGGCTTCCATCAGGGCTGGCACGATCCGATCCCCGGGATCATCGAGGCGGCCGAGAACATTGTGGTCACCGACACGCTCGACGTCGCGACCTTGCCGATCTGGTCACGCAAGCGATCGCTGCTGATCGGCGACGCCGCCCATGCAACCAGCCCGCATGCCGGACAGGGCGCCTCGCTCGCGCTGGAGGATGCGATGCGGCTCGCCCGCCTGATGCAGGAAGGTCAGGAGCTCAGTGCGACCTTCCAGGCCTTCGAAGCCGAACGTCGGCCCCGCGCGGAAAAGATCGTCGCCATCGCCCGGCGCAACGGCAACAACAAACGCGAGTTCAGCGCCGCCGGCGCGTGGATGCGAAATCAGATGATCAAACTGCTGTTGCCGCTGGGCTCGAAGGGCATGGATTTCATGTACGCCTATGACGCGAGGGCGGCGTAGCGACAATCTCGGTGTCGTCGCCCGTGGGCGACCCAGTATTCCAGAGACGGTGGTGATTTACCCGAGAGGCCGCGGCGTGCTGGATGCCCTTCGCGGGACATGACACCGTCCGCGGGGCAGCTACCTACCGCTCCACCTCAAACCTCAGCCCTGCGTGCTCCTGCAGCCGCCTGATCAGCTTGTGCTGCATCGCCGCGCCCGGAGTCCATAGACCGGCCGGAACGTCAGGCGCATCGCGCAGCAGGCAGACCGCGCATTCCGAGATCATCCTGGCCGTTGACGCATAGCCGGGATCGAGGTCGCCTTTGACCGCCGCGCGAACCTGGCGGCCATCGGGCGCGATCGCGATATAGAGCAGATCGTAACGACCGTTGTCGCGCTCTTCCTTCGACGGACCCTCGCCGGGCTTGAGCGCATCGGGGCCGGTCTTTTCGCTGTTGGCGGCCATGACGAGCTTGGCGTTGGCCTGCCCTTCGTCCCCCGGACCCGTCAGCACCATCTCGTCATAGACAAAGTCCCTGCCGTACGGAAATCCCATCAGCATGTTGGAACGATGGACATTGCGTGTGTTGAGCGTCGCCATCGCGAACGGGGCGGACCAGGATTGCAGATCCTCCTCAAAAACAGGCCTGTTGCCGCGCGGCTGCTTCGGCCCCTCGAATCCAGGCGTGAATGCGAAGGGGTCCTTGAGGATCGACACCAGGCTGAGATCCTGCGCAACCGCTTCGAAGGTGACCCTTGCACTCGCGGACGTGCCGCCGGAGAACTTCCAGCTGAGGTCGCGGACGCGCCCTTTGACGCGCGGCGCCGGCGCACCGAACACGCGCCTTGCTTCCTCCTGCACGAAGAACGCACCGAGCTCGAACGGCATGGAATCGAAGCCGCAGGAGAACATGATGCGCGCACCGCTCGCCTTTGCCGCCGCCTCGTGTCGATCAATCATCTGCTTGAGCCAGATCGGCTCACCGCAGAGATCCATGTAGTCGGTGCCCGAGGCGACGCAGGCGGCAAGCAGATCGGATCCATAAAGCTGATAGGGACCGACAGTGGTGACGATGAGCTTCGCCTGATCGACCATCGCCCGCAACGACGCCGGATCGGCGGCGTCCGCGACGATCAGCGGCGTGTCAGTGGGCGCGCCGATCGTATCGCGAACGGAGGCAAGCTTGTCCCTGCTGCGCCCGGCAAGCGCCCATGTCGGCGCGCCGTCACCGACGTAATGCGCAGCGAGATACTCGGCCACAAGCCGGCCGGTGTATCCGGTCGCGCCGTAGACGACGATGTCGAACTTCGCGGACACGGACCTTAAGCTTCCACCTCGAATGTCAGCCCGGCATTGTCCCGCAGCCGCTTGATCAGTCTGTGCTGCATCGCCGCGCCCGGCGTCCAGAAGCCGGATGCAACGTCAGTCGCGTCACGCAGCATGCAGATCGCGCATTCGGAGATCATCTTTGAGGTCGAGCCATAGCCGGGATCTCGGTCGCCGGTCACACCGGCGCGAACCCTGCGGCCGTCGGGCGCGATCGCGACATAGAGCAAATTGAAGAGCCCGTTCTCGCGCTCCTCCTTCGATGGCCCCTCGCCCGGCTTCGGCGCGCTCGGGCCGGTCTTCTCGGCGTTCGCCGCCATCACGCGCTTGGCGTTGGCCTCGCCCTTCTCGCCGGGACCGGTCAGGACCATCTCGTCATAGACGAAGTCCTGGCCGTATGGAAAGCCCATCAGCATGTTGGAGCGATGGACGTTGCGGGTGTTGATCAGCGCCATCATGAACGGCGCGGCCCAGGAGTTTAGATCTTCCTCGATCAGCGGCTTGTTGCCCCTCGGCTGCTTCGGACCGGTGAAGCCAGGCGTCAATGCGAACGGATCGTTCAGGATCGCGACCAGGCTCATGTCCTTGGCGACAGCATCGAAGGTCGCCTTGGCGCTCGCGGCAGTACCGCCCGAAAGCGTACCGCGCATGTCGCGCACGCGGCCTTTCACGCGCGGGGCCGGAGCGCCGAACACGCGCTTGGCCTCTTCCTGCACGAAGAACGTACCGAGCTCGAACGGCACGGAGTCGAAGCCGCAGGAGAACACGATGCGCGCGCCGCTCGCCTTCGCAGCCGCCTCGTATTTGTCAATCATCTGCCGCATCCAGATCGGCTCGCCGCAGAGATCGAAATAGTCCGTACCCGTGGCGACGCAGGTTGCCAGCAGCGCCTCGCCGTAGAGCTGATATGGGCCAACCGTCGTGATGACAGATCTCGTCTGCTCCGCCATAGCCTTCAGCGAGGCCGCATCGGACGCATCCGCCACGATCAGCGGCGTGTCGGCGGGCGCGCCGATCGCATCGCGCACGGATTTCAGCTTGTCGAGGCTGCGTCCAGCCATCGCCCATTTGAGCTGCTTGTCGTTTTTGTAATGCACCGCCAAATATTCGGCCACGAGCTGGCCGGTGAAACCGGTCGCGCCGTAGACGACGATGTCGAATTTCGCAGAGCTCATGACTGGCCTTTACTTCTTTGCGTAGCTCACACCCATGCCGGCGCGGACGTCGCTTTGAATTCCATAGGGCGGGATCGGATAGCGCAGGCCGTTTTTGGCCAGCGCCTTCATGCCTTCGATTGCCTTGGCGAGATGATGCGGCTTCAGCGCCATCAGCATCTCCTCATCAGGCACGCCGCCATAGCGCCGTTCGGCATAGCATGGCAAGGACAGGCTGGGCTCGCCTGATTTCAGCGCCCGCCCCCAGGAATCCGCGCACGCGGTCTCCCCGACCACCCCCCATTCGAACTTCTTGTAGCCGGTATATTGCAGCCCGTTGATCAGGATGATCATCTGGCCGGGGGTGGCGTAGACGAGGCAGATGTCGGGCGGATCGAGCCGGCCGCTTGCGAGCGGACTGACCGCGAGCGCCTGATACTGACCGAACGGGACCACGTCCAGCGCCTCTTGGCGCTTGCGCGCATCCTCCGCGGTGCCATGCCAGACCCCGACATAGTTTTCGCCAGCGAGCCATTTCTCGTCCTGAGGGCTAAGGCCGATCACCGCGCGGCACTGGTTGCCGACGAGATCGTTGCCGGTGATGCCGACGGTCCAGCCGAGCCGCGAGGCCATACTGACGATCTGGTCAGTGGTATGGATCGCAGTCGGCCGCCGGATCTTCGGGATCGCTTCCATGTCTTCGGCACGCGCGAACAGCTTCATGCCGATCACCGTGGTCTTCAGCCGCAACAGATTGTTGAGATCGGCGACGAGACCGGCAAGATCGATCCTGTCTGCACCCTGCTGTTGCATTGGAAGCCTCCCGACGGCTCGTTTGCGTTTCTGCGCTCTGTTCTAGTCCTTCGCAGGTCCCGGAAGCAACTCGCTGGTCCGGCCCATGAGGCGGTAGGCCAGAAGGCCGATCCATTCGCGCACCGCCACATCGGTGCGGCCGAGACCGTCCGCGCTGATATTGGTGAAAGAAAACAAATCGTCGGGCCCGCCCATCCGCCAGTCGACGGGATAGGCCTCGACGTCAAATCCGGCCTTGCGGAAAATGCCCATCGAACGCGGCATGTGAAAAGCCGAAGTGACCAGCAGCCAACGCTCGCCTGGCTTCGGCTGCACCAGGCGCTTCGTGAAGATCGCGTTCTCGTAAGTGTTGCGCGAGTTCCGCTCCACGACCAGGCGCTCTTTCGGAATGCCGATGCCCTCGAGGATCGGCACCGAATAGTCGGCCTCTCTGGCGTCGGTCGAGACCAGGTTCGCTGAGCCTCCCGTGAAGACGATACGTGCCTTCGGATAACGGCGTGCGAGCTCGGCCGGCGCCAACAAGCGATCGGCCGCACGCGCGACCACCGGCGTGCGATGCGCCGCCGACAGATCGGTATCAACGGAGCCGCCCAGCACGATGATGCCGTCGGGCGCGCCGCGCGATGGATCCCACGGCGGAAAACGCGATTCCAGCGGATAGAGCAAGAGATTGCCGAGCGGCGAAAATGCGGCGAGCGCGAGCAGGACCAGCGTGGTCACGGCCAGCTTGCGGCCGAACCGGGCAAAGCGCGTCGCCATCAGCACGACCGCGATGATCCCGAGCTCGACCAGAAGATTGAGCGGCAGCACCGCGGCACCAAGCGTCTTGGAAAGAACGAAGAACAGAAGAAACCTCGCTGAAACGATCGTAGCTGTGACACGCGGGCTTGACCCGCCCGCTTGTCTTCAGAAATCTTCTTGGAAGAGGATCGATTGCCAGGTCAAGCCCGGCCGTTGCAAGTTCTCGAGCGCTCTCGAATGAAAACGACTGGACCCCGCAAATGACCCAACACCACCTGCATGCGAGCGCCGAAACCTGCCATTGGGGCTTCTTCGAAGCCAGCCTCAAGCCAGTCCTCACTGTCGCAAGCGGCGACGAGGTCACGGTCGACACCATCAGCGGCGGGCCCGAAGTGATCCCGGACCGCAACAGGTTTCACGTTCCGCCTGAGATGGCCGAGGTGCATGCGAAATCCGATCGGATGGTGCCAGGTCACATTCTCACCGGGCCGATCGCCGTCGGCGGTGCCGAACCCGGCGACGTCCTCCAGATCGATATCCTCGACGTCCAGCTTCGGCAGGATTGGGGCTGGAATCTGATCAAGCCACTCGCCGGCACCCTGCCCGACGATTTCCACGAGACCCGACTTCTCAACATCCCGCTGGACCGGGCGCGGATGGTCGGCCGTATGCCCTGGGGCCTCGACCTGCCCCTGAAGCCGTTTTTCGGCGTGATGGGCGTTTCGCCGCCCGCCAGCTGGGGCCGCATCTCCTCGCTCGTCCCGCGCGCCATGGGCGGCAACCTCGACAACAAGGAGCTCGGCGCCGGCGCGACGCTCTATCTGCCAGTGTTCGTCCCCGGCGCGATGTTCTCCTGCGGCGACGGCCATGGCGTGCAGGGCGACGGCGAGGTCTGCGTCACCGCGATCGAGACGGCGCTCTCGGGCCGCTTCCGGCTGACGCTGCGCAAGGATTTGCGGTTCGCCTATCCGCGCGCGGAGACGCCGACCCACTACATCACCATGGCGATGGACCCCGACCTCGACCAATGCGCGGTCCGCGCGCTGCGCGACATGATCGCGCTGCTCGGCGAAACGCGAAACCTCTCGCGCGAGGACGCCTATACGCTGTGCAGCCTCGCAGCCGATCTGCGGGTGACCCAGACCGTCAACGGCTCCAAGGGCATCCATTGCATGATCGAAAAGGCGATCGTGCACGGCTGAGCCCGGCCCAACCTCCTGCCTGCCGACATCACGCGCTGCCCGGCAATCCCGCGCGGCGCGTCGGGGCGCGCCAATTTTTCTGAGCGATTCCAATACGCTGTGCCACCGATAAAGCCCGGATTTGACTTCCACCCCAGAACCTAAATAGAGTCTTAATCGTTACTTTTATGTACCTGAGTAAGAGGCTAGCGTTCGGGCCATGGCCACCGAAAAAGCCGAGACTGACCGCATTCCCGTGACCTTGGCGCTCTCGACCATCACCTATCTGGAAAAACTGGTGAGACAGGGCACCCACGGCACCAGCGTTCCCGGCGTCGCACGGACATTGATCGAGGAGGGCATCCGTCTCGCCATCAAGGACGGGCTTTTGTCGATCCGCGACAATGGCAGGACGTGAACGCGCGACGAGCGTGAAGCGGACGGATCTCGAGCTGCTGATGGCCGGATGTCGCAACCTGGGACCGTTACAAATGCCTGTGCTCTCTCCGACCTGGACCGTTGAACGAATTGAACTGCTGAAGCAACACTTCGAGGCCGGCCTGTCCTGCCGCGAGATCGCGGCCGACATCGGCGTCAGCCGCAACGCCGTGATCGGCAAGCTGTCGCGCCTCAATCTCACCCGCGGCCGCACGCTCGACGAGCGCAGGCTGCAGGACCGAACGCCCGTCCCGCGCCCGCCCAAAGCGGTGCCTCGCCTGCAATTTGAAATGCTCGCCACGATCTACGGCGAAGCAGACACGGCAGGGATGACCGGGCCGATCGACGACACCAACCGTTGCTCATTGATGGAGCTCGATGCCAATCGCTGCCGCTGGCCGATCTCGACGCCCGGCGCCGAGGATTTCTGCTTCTGCGGCAACGCCGCGCACGACGGCCAGCCCTATTGCATCGGCCACAGCCGCCTCGCCTACCGGCCGAACTCCCGCGCCCGAATCATGCGCGGCTGACGCGAGTTCTACCCTCTCCCCCACAACAAAAAACCTCCGGCAGGGCACTACCGGAGGTTTCTGGAGGCTTAGCGTGAAGCTAAGAGCCGTGACTTTCGAAATCGGCTGAGAGCTATATAGCTTACTAACTCAGGTAAGTAAATAAGATTGGTGACGCTTGAATCGCATAGCTCGTCTTCGCCGGCCGCGCAGGTGATTTCTGATTTCTGGAATCAGCCTTGACCAAGAAAAAAGCCCCGGCGGTCGCCCGCCGAGGCTCTCCGATCGATCGACGCGATCGATGATCAGAAGTTGCGCTGGGCGCGCAGCATCATGGTGAACGAGTCCTGGTCCTTCAGCTCGTACACAGCGGCCGGCTTGGCGGCGCTGGCAATCGCCGGAGCGTTGATGAAACCAGAGTACTTCTGGTCCAGGCGCGACCAGCTCAGGTCAGCCGTGAACGCCAGGTTCTTGACCGGAGTCCACACGGTGTTGACACCGACGACACCGAAGTTGAAGTCGGGGTTACAGGTCGAACCAGCCACGGCGATGGTAGCGAAGTTGGCGCAGATCATGGACTTGCCCGCCGAGCCATAGCTCAGCGAACCATAACCACCATAGATGGCGCTCGCCCAATTCGGGCTCCAGTTGTGGGTATAACCACCGCGAACGCCCCAGGTCTTGACGGTATCGATGCCGGTACCGGTTCCGAAGACGCCATCAGCAAGACCGGCGAAGCCGATGCTCTGATAGGCCGAGCTGCTGCTGCCGAACATGAAGAAGGCTTGCGGGAACAGGCTCTGGAAGTTGTAGCGGGTCGCACCATCCGTATAGACGGCCTGCAGGTTGATCACGTCACCCGCACCGGTCGGGATGTTCTTGATCGACAACGAGCCCTGCACAGCCCAGCCCCACTTGTCGCTGGGATGACCGCTGGTTTCTGTCGTGCCGTAATAGGCCGCATGCAGGTCATGCGCAGCGACCGAAATCTGGGCCAGACCCCAGGCCTGGTCGACACGGACCGCACCGGTGATGTCGGGTGAACGTGTTCCACCCCAATCGTTGGCGCCATAGACGCCGGTCACGAACTGGGCGGCCGTGCCCGACGAGACGTTCCAGAGATTGGACTGGCCGTTCGACGCCGTCGTCTCTTCCTCCAACGCGATCGAACCGGTGATGCCCTGCCCGAAATCAGCCGTGTAGGCAACCTGGTTGATACCGTTGGTGTGATTGCTTCCGCCCGGAAGGGTATCGGGGCCACCCGCCACATAGCTCTGCCACGGGGCATCGAAGATCGAGACGGTGCGACCGAAGGTGAAGCCGGCGAACTGGATGAACGCGTGGTAGAGACCGAGCGCAGCCGAGCTGGACGAGATCGCGGACGGGTTGCTGCCGGTGACGTCGGACGAACTATAGGTGAAGACCATGTCGGCATAGGTTCGCACGACGCCGTATTCGGTCGCGGTGCGCGTATCGACGTTGAGGTCCATACGAGCGCGGGCGAGATAGTAGTTGGTCAGGCGGTTGTTCGACCCACCGTTCGCAGAGCTGGTGCTCTTGTTGAAGTCATAGTCGCCACCACCGCCGAGAACAGCGTCAGCGCGGACGTAACCACCGAACTTGATGCAGGTGTCGGTGCCCGGCATGTAGTAGAAACCCGCACCGTACAGCGAGCAGATCTTCACGTATTCGACCGCCTTGGCCTTGACCGGAAGATCAGCCGCCTGAGCTCCACCGACGGCGATCAGACCCGCCGCAGTGCCGAGCAAAAGGCTCTTCACCACTTTCATTTAAAACCTCCAAGTTGCTCATTTTACGGAGATCGGACCGGATGGCCCCCCAGATCCCCGTCTCTTCATCAAATCCGCTCGGCCGCTTCGCGCTTTCGGACGTACCCGCGAAAGACGCGAGGGACGTGAGCGAACCACCTGCAACGGGACGATCGAGAACCCCCCACCGTCACGGATGAATATGCCTGCGCTGTTCCGTTAATCAAAATAGTTTATTAGATCAGCTTTGTTGTTTCACTAACGGTGTGTCTGCGGCGCAACACCGCCCCCGGGCGAAAATGCTGACCGGCTCATATTTGTAGTTTCCGTGACACAATTACCCTGCTCTGCACTTGCGTCAGGGCAGACTTGCGTGGACTATGCCCGCCACGAAGACTGGCGAGAATGAATCAGTTTGCGGGAGTGACGCGGTGTCAGCGACGAGGAAAGAAGGGGCGCGCCTCCGCTCCGCCGGCAATCTCGATATCATCAGGCGCTTCACCTGGGAGATATCCTCGATCAACATGTACCTGGAGGAGCTGCGTCAGTTCTGGGCCAGGACGCTCGGCATCAGCGGACCGCAATGGCTGATCCTGATGGCGATTTCCGACCTCGACAAGAACGACGGCGTGCCCATCAACGTGGTCTCCAAGCTGCTTCACGTCGACCCGTCCTTCGTCACCACCCAGTCCAAGCTTCTCGAGAAAAAGGGCCTGCTGCGCCGCCGCCCCTCGCCAACGGATGCCCGCGTGGTGCGGCTGTCGCTGGTCGAGAAAACGCAGAAACACATCGCGAGCCTCAACGAGCAGTACAAGACGATTCGCGAATTCGTCTTCCAGGAATTCGACGAGAACGAGCTGACGGAATTCACCGCCAAGCTCGCGACACTGAAGAGCCGGCTCGAGAAGGCCTGCGTCAGGATCTCCCTGGACTTCTAGGGCTTCTCGGCCTGAAGGCCGCTCAGATCCGCTTCCCGGCAGCCCCGAGCTGCGATTCGAGCCAGTCGAAGATGTATTCGTTGGCAAGGCTCGGATTGTCGGCATGTGCCTGCGCCGCGCCGGTCTCCGCTGCGGTGAACACCTTCAGCACGATGTCCGAGCTGCCGAGCCGGGATTTCTGCACGATCTGCTGCGCTCGGTCGGCCTCGAGCCAGCCGTCCTCGCCCAGCGTGATCAGCACCGGGCACTCGGCGCCTGACGCCATCAGCGGCGCATGCGGCACCGGGACGATGCTGAGGTCCCTCATGGCAAAACGGCTGGCAAAGAACGACCGCTCGTGCAGATCCCACAGACCGCCATCGCAGACAGCCGCGGCAAATCGCGGCTCCAGCAACACCGCGCGGGCGACGAACGATGAACCCCACCCGTCGGCCACGATCGCAACGCGATCGAAATCGACATCGCTGCGCAGCTCCAAATAATCCATGGCGCTGGTGATCGAGCTCTCGATGTCCCGACGCTGCAGCAGCACGTCCATGTAGTCGTCGCGCTCGTCGCCGAGCAGATCGAGCGCCAGCATCGCAAATCCGCGCTCGCGCGCATGCGGCGCAAGCTTGACCAGGAATTCCTCCTTGCGATGCCCGGGCTCGCCGATGCAAATCACGGTCGGAGCGCGACCGTTCGCGGCAGGCGCGGGCAGGAAATAGCCCTGCAATGAATGGCCTTCGACCCAGGGGATTGTCACGACCTCGCCGGCAGGCCCGCGCGCCGCGAGGAAGCGGCGGGCACATTCCTGCATCGCGAGCACCGCGACCCAGCGGCGCTCGTCGGCGGGATCGAGCGGCATCGCGGCTGCACCGTAATAATTCATCGCGCGCAGCCAATTGCGTTGCGCGGTGACCATGTGGCCTTCGGCGAATGCCGCCTCGGCACGCTGTCTGTTGGCCTGGGCCAGCTTCTTCCACTCGCGATGCCAGGACGGTTCGTCGCCGTGCTGGAGCCGGCGTGCGATCATCAGGCATTCGGCGATGGTGGCGCCACCCTCTTGTGCCGCGGTCAGCAACCGGGTGAACTCAGCGGAGATATCTTCTCTCTCCGGGCAGAGGATGAAGTCGTCGGAGAGGGATGCGGGTATCATCGGAGCGACGCTCTGTCGTGGCATTACTCCTGATTCACTAAACTATTTTGGTTCCCCGACCAAGCAGCGCTGCGCCGAATGAGACCCATTCAAGATCACCATCGCTTGAACGCGGGAATATCATTGCATGCGTGATTTCGGTTTCGCCAAGACGTCGTCAGCACCAGCAAGGGGCGCCGGCAAATACCTGGGTAAAATGTGTCGCGCGCCCCTTGCGATGACGATGATCATCCCTACGTAGGCAAGCCGTTATTGGCAGCCTCAGCCAAGGGGAGGCAGCCAACAAGGGGAGGCAGCCAAGGAGAGTCAGCCAAGCCGCCAGCCGACCTCCTGGGTAAAACTTTCGTAGAAGGCGCGGTCATAGGCCTGCTCTGGCGTCGCGCGGACACGCTCATCGAGACGTTTTGCGTCATCCCCCACAAGAATACGCCACCGCTCTGCCTTGACGCCATCCAGGATGATCTTGGCGGCCTGTGCAGCGGTCGTCGGTGCATCCTCGAGGAAGCTGCGGGCGCGCTCGGCGAACGCCGCCTGGATGTCCTCGTCCGACATTTTGTCAGCATCTGGCACGCCGGCCGCGACCATGCGCTTACGGGTCAGCGCGACCTCGTCGGCATTGAGCCGCTCCGAGCCGTCGCCGCTCTGCACCTTGCGCGAATTGGAAACGATCGAGGTGCCGATATGACCGGGCATCACCACCGAGCATTTGACATGCGGGGCATGCAGGCGGAGATCGGTGATCAGCGCTTCGGTGAATCCCTTCACTGCAAATTTCGCCGAGCTGTAGGCGGTGTGCGCCTGGCCCATGCCGATCGAGGCCCAGAAGCCGTTGACGCTGGCGGTATTGACGATGTGGGCTTCGTCCGCCGCAACCAGCATCGGCAGGAAGGTGCGGACGCCGAGATAGACGCCGCCCCAGCAGATGTTGAAGGTGCGCTCCCACTGCTCGCGCGTGTTGGTGAACAGGCTGCCGCCGCCGCCGATGCCGGCATTGTTGAACAAGAGATGGATCTTGTCTGTCTTCTGCTGCTCGGCGAGTTCATCGCGAAAACGCCTAAGATGATCCTCGATCGAGACGTCGGCGACATGGGTGGTCACACGCAGGCCCTGCGGCAGCTTCTCAACCTCGCAAAGCCGCTTGGTCTCGGCCATCGCGGCTTCCGAGACGTCGCACATCGCGACGTTGCAGCCTTCGGCCACGAGCTGCCGCGCGAGCTCCCGCCCCATGCCCGTGCCGCCACCGGTGATGACGGCGATCTTTCCAGCAAATTCCTTCATGGGACTTTAAGCCCTCCCCTTGTTTTTCTTCTGTTGGCCTTCGAGCGATGCACGGGGCCTGCACGAACTGTAGCAGCGCGTTGGGCGCGCTGTCACGGATCGCGCGACGCCGCCGGGTTGCCCGCCTGCCTCGACCAGTTCAACACGACCGCACGATCCTCTGCCTTGAACGCACGCCAGAACACGACACGCCAGGCGCCGGTCGCAAGCCATATCTGCATCGCGTAGTCATTGTTGCGAATGCGCATGATGCTTGACCACGGCACCGTCAGGGCGAAACCGGCGGCATCGCGGGTGGTGAGACCGCTTCTGCTGGCCGCGTCTGCCAGATCGGCACGCCGTCGATTGGTGGGGTTCGAGCGCCGCCGAAGTGCTTATCGCCGCTTGAAAATCACCGTCGCCGCGGTCTTGTCTGGCGGTGACGCGTGGCATCCGAATCAGCTCATTTCTCCCCTGATTCTTTGGGTTCCCCGTATTTGTCCGGCTTCGGTTAAGGGACAATTTTTTTACAATCCGAATCGTCAAATGGGGCATTGGGGCGAGCAGGCCCAGCCAGCGTGTCGTTTCCGACACAGGCTGTGGCACTCGGCTTGCATCCTCCTCGTGGTCGAAACTGCCGATGAGGTGACTGGGATGTTCATAACCGTCGTTGCCGTGCTCTGCCGGCTTGGCGCTGCTGCCTCGGGCAGCTGTGTCGAGGAAATCGTGACCGACAGCAACATGACGCCCGACATGTCGATGATGGCATGTGCGGTCGGTGCGCAGGCCCCGCTTGCAAAATGGATGGACGAGCATCCGATCTATCGCGCAAATTGGCGCCTCGAGCGCTACAAATGCGTGCCGGGTCACTACGAGATCAAGGGCCGCGCCTAAGGCCCCGCAAAACCGCTGATATCGAGGAGACGCCCGCGGAGCCGCATTGTCCCTCCATGCGGCCACCACCGACGCAAGGTCTCACGCGAGGCCGCGCGCAGCGTGACATCGGTCACGCTCTTTCCTTAAGCCACCGCCCCCAAAATCATCGCACGCGCCCGCCGGCCCTCCGGCGTCGGCATCAGCGCGTAATTGTGCGGCTGGTCACGCCACAGATGCAACTCCACCGGCACCCCAGCTGCCCGTGCTCGTGCCGCGAGATCGACGCTGTCGGGGTAGAGCAGATCGCGCGTGCCCGAAAAGATCGTCATCGGCGCCAGCGCGCGGAACGCGCCATTGAGCGGGCTGACAAAGGGATGGCCGACATCGAGCTCGCCGGCATAGAGCCGCGCGGCCTCGATCATGCCAGGAATATCCTGGATCGGATCGCGCGCGGCGATCTCGGCTTGCTCGGGGCGGCCGACGGAGGCGTCGGCAGCCGGCGAGATCAGCATCAGCCGGTTCGGCTGGCGATGGCCGCGGTCGCGCATCCATTGGCACGCTGCAAGCGCAAGACCCGCGCCGGCCGAATTGCCGACCACCGTGACCTTTGCCTCCCCCGCATCCTCCAGCAGCATCCGCAACAGCTCGGCGGTTGCAGGCACGACATCCTTCGCGGTGGCGCGCGGCGCCAGCGGATAGATCGGTACGACGCAGACGACGCCCGCCTCGCGTGTCATCTGGCCGACAAAGCGCCAATGCGCCGGCACGATCTCGTTGATGTAGCCGCCGCCGTGCAGGAACATGACGAAATTGCAGCCCTCATGGCCCGACGACGGCGCGGTGTAATAGACCGGCCATCCGCCCATCTTGGTCAGCATCGCCTCGACGCCGCGCCCCAAGCCTGTCGGCTCGAACGATGCAGGCGCCAGCGCCAGCTTTTGCACATGGGCCTGCACGGCCTCCGCCGAGGCGAGCTGCTGCTTGTAGGGAAGCTGCCGCAGCAGCAGGTTGAACAGGCGGCTCTGCAGGCTCGGCGCGGGATCGCGACCGGCCGGCGGACTGAACACGCAACCCACGGGACAAAACTGCAAGGCCGACACGATCCTGGCAACGCTCATGGACACATCCCTATCTGGCTCGTCCGAGGCGGCGACAAAGAGGCTTGCTGACCCGCCGCCCCTCGGCAATATAATGCGAGCATTCACTCGCTTTTCCTACTCGCATTCAGATCACAAGCCCGTGGGCCGCAAGCCGCCGACAAAACCCCGAAAAAGCGCTTCGCAGCAGCGATCCCGCGCCACGGTCGATGCGCTGGTCGAGGCGACCGCTCGCATTCTGGTCAAGGACGGTTTCGAGAAGACCAGCACCAACCGCATCGCCGAAATCGCCGGCGTCAGCGTCGGCTCGCTCTATCAATATTTCCCGAGCAAGGAGGCGCTCGTCGCCGCCGTGATCGATCGTCACAACGAGGAGATCATGGCAATCGTCCGTGCAGCGCTCATCGAGGTTGCCGACATGCCGATCGAGAAAGCCGTGCGCCGCCTCGTCACCGTTGCGATCGAAGCCCACCGCATCAACCCCAAACTGCATCGCGTGCTCGCCGAGCAGATCCCGCGGGCGGGCAAGCTCGACGTCGAAGCCTTCAACCGCGAGGTCCACACCCTCATGCGCGCCTATCTCGACAGCCACCGCAAGGAGATGCGCAGGATCGACCTCGATATCGCGACCTTCATCTGCGTCAGCACCATCGAAGCCGTCGCGCACAACACGGTGCTGAACCAGGCCGAGACGCTGCCGGACCGGATCGTGCGGACCCTGGTGGATGAGACGACGCGGATGGTGGTGGGATATCTGCGGCCGCCCGCCTAGCTAGATCAGCCCCGACGCTGGACATCATCGAACCGAGGCCGCGATCGATTCGCGGGCGACCGGGACGACACGCCGCACCCCGTTACCGAACTGTCGCGAGTCAAGAACCCGTGCGCCAGCCACGCAAGGGATTGAATCCCGCGCGAAAGGTCATTACCTGACAAAGTCAGATGATTAAGTCACCAGAATGGAAGGCGATCGCCATCGCAGGGACGGTTGCGTGCGTCTCGATGTCGCTTCTGGCCGTCGACGCAGCGCTGGACCTGAACGTCGGTGGCCTGACCAAGCGCCTGGAGAGTGCGCAAGCTTCCATCGTGGACACGATGGGGCAATATCAACTCGCGTTCGCGGTTCCGACCTGGGCTCGTGGCAAGCCTCCCGCGGACCAGCCGTGTCCGCGCAGCCGATGCTGATCACCAACCGCTGACGTCGGATGAGCACAGGAGATCGCTTGCCGATCCCGCGATCACGCAAGCATTCTGACCCTTCTCTGAAGAAAATGGTCGGAGCGAGAGGATTTGAACCTCCGACCCCTAGTCTCCCAGACTAGTGCGCTAACCGGGCTGCGCCACGCTCCGAACGTCGTTCCATTAGCTAGGATCGGCGCGATGCGCAAGGCGAGCCGCAGCATTTTGGCGTCGACGCTGAAAGGCCGGAACTACCCACAAAGCCGAGGAAAGCCCGTCAGCCGTCCTTCAGCGCCTGATCCAGCATTTCGCGGCAGGCCACGAGGTCGGCGAGCACCCGTCCCAGCCGTTCCCGGTCCAGCGCGCTGGGCCCGGCCGGCGCGGCGGGCGTGCCGCCCTTGCGGAAGGTGGTGAGGATTTCCTCGTCGTCGACCTCGGTGAAGCGGAAGTCGATGCCCTCCTCCTCGTCACCCTGATAGTCGTCATCGTCGGCATCCGTGATGCCCTTGATGGGCGGCTCCTCGTCCGGCTCCATCAGGCTGGCGCCGATGGCATCCTCGATCGCCCCGAACGAGACTGCGGCTGCGCCGTCGGCCAGGCCCTGCACTGATTTGACGCCGTGCTCCTTCAGGATCCGCTGCACCCCGCGAATGGTGTATCCCTCGCCGTAGAGCAGGCGGCGGATGCCCTTGAGCAGGTCGACATCGTCTGGGCGGTAATAGCGGCGGCCGCCGCTGCGCTTCATCGGCTTGATCTGGGAGAACCGGGTCTCCCAGAACCGCAGCACGTGCTGCGGAATGTCGAGTTCCTGCGCTACTTCACTGATGGTTCGGAACGCATCCGGCGCCTTGTCCAAATGCCAATCCTTATCCGTTGGGCGGTTACGCCTCGGGTTGAGCCTTGCTGGCATCGCCATTGGTGCGGTGCTGGGCGTTGATCCGCTGCTTCAGGATCGCCGACGGCTTGAACACCATCACCCGCCGCGGCGAGATCGGCACCTCGGTGCCGGTCTTCGGATTACGGCCGATACGCTGGCCCTTCTTGCGGACCATGAAAGAGCCGAACGAGGACAGCTTCACCGTCTCGCCCTTTTCAAGGCAATCGGTGATCTCCTTCAGCACGAGTTCCACGAACGCGGACGATTCCGTCCGCGACAGGCCCACCTTCTGGTAGACGGCCTCGCAGAGATCCACACGCGTTACGGTTTTGCTTTGATCGGTCATCGCCCTGCCCCACATCACGGCGAACAATTGTTGTCTGAAATTAGGAGCTTACAATACGGCGGTCAACACCGCTCATCAATGCAGACGCATCGATATAAGGCGCAAATTCCGGCAAAATTTTATCTGATGTGGCTTTACCAGCGCACCAGCGCGGAACCCCAGGTGAAGCCGCCGCCCATGGCTTCCAGGAGAACCATGTCGCCGCGCTTGATGCGGCCGTCCTTGCGCGCCACCGCCAGCGCCAGCGGTATAGAGGCTGCCGAGGTGTTGCCGTGGCGGTCGACCGTCAGCACCACCTTCTCCGGCGCGATATGGAGCTTGTGGGCCGAGGCATCGATTATTCGCTTGTTGGCCTGGTGCGGCACAAACCAGTCGATGCTGTCGGCATTGAGCCCGGTTGCCTGGAAGGCGTCGACGATCACGTCGGTGATCATGCCGACCGCATGCTTGAAGACCTCGCGGCCCTCCATGCGCAGGTGACCGACCGTCTGGGTCGAGGACGGCCCGCCGTCGACGAACAGCTTGGCCTTGTGCCGGCCGTCGGAGCGCAGATGCGTCGTCACCACGCCACGGTCGGTGGCAGCCTTGCCCGGCTGCTCCTGCGCCTCCAGCACGACCGCGCCGGCGCCGTCGCCGAACAGCACGCAGGTGCCGCGGTCGTTCCAGTCGAGGATGCGCGAGAAGGTCTCGGCGCCGATCACCAGCGCGCGCTTGTAGGCGCCGGTGCGCAGGAAATTGTCGGCGGTCGCCAGCGCAAATACGAAGCCCGAGCACACCGCCTGCAGGTCGAAGGCCGCGCCGTGGTTGATGCCAAGCGCGTGCTGGACGGCGACGGCCGTTGCGGGGAAGGTGTTGTCAGGCGTCGAGGTCGCGAGCACGATCAGCTCGATCGACTGCGCATCCACGCCGGCATCGGCGAGCGCGGCCTGCGCCGCCTCGATCGCAAGATGCGAGGTGAATTCGCCCTCGGCGGCAATGTGCCGTTCGCGAATACCGGTGCGTTGCACGATCCATTCGTCGGACGTGTCGATACGCGCCGCCAACTCGGCGTTGGTCACCACCTGCTCCGGCAAATAAGAGCCGCAGCCGAGCACGACCGAACGAATCTGAGTCACGAAACAGCCTCCTGCGCGGTCTGCACGGAATTGAGTGCACCACCCTCGCGGTTGAGCATCTGATTGATCTTGTTCAGGAGATCGTAGTGAGCCATCTCATAGCCAACATCGATCGCATAGGCAAAGCCTTCGGCGTTGATTCCGCCGTGGCTCTTGACCACCAGTCCGTTGAGACCCAGCAACACGCCGCCATTCGACTTGTTCGGGTCCATCTTGTCGCGCAGGGCCTGGAAGGCATTGCGGGCAAACAGATAGCCGAGCTTGGCCAGCCAGCTCCGCTGAATCTCGTGACGGAGTAAGTCCGCCATCTGGCGCGCGGTTCCTTCGGCGGCCTTGAGCGCGATATTGCCGCTGTAGCCCTCGGTCACGATCACATCGGCCATGCCCTTGCCGATGCCGTCCCCCTCGACGAAGCCGATATATTCGAGTTCCGGCAGGTCCATCGCGCGCAGCATTTCGGCGGCCTCGCGGATCTCCTCGTGCCCCTTGATCTCCTCGGTCCCGATATTGAGGAGGCCGACCGTGGGGCGCTTCTTGTCGAACACCACGCTCACCATGGCTGCGCCCATCACCGCGAGCGCCACCAGATGGCGCGCATCGCCGCCGATGGTGGCGCCGAGATCGAGCACGACAGTCTGGCCGCGCGTGGTCGGCCAGATCGCTGAAATGGCCGGGCGGTCGATCCCAGGCAGTGTGCGCAGATGGAACCGGGCCATCGCCATCAGCGCGCCGGTGTTGCCGGCGGAGACCGCGACATCGGCCTCCCCCTTCTTCACCGCATCGATGGCGAGCCACATCGAGGAGGTCTTGCGGCCGCGCCGCAGGGCCTGGCTCGGCTTGTCCGAGCCGCTGACGGCAACGTCGGTGTGAACGATCCTCGAGACGGCCTTGAGCTCCAGATGCCGATCGAGCTCGGGCTCGATCCTGGCGCGGTCCCCGACCAGCAGGAATTCGGTGTCCCGATGCCTCGCGAGGGAAATGGCTGCGCCTGGAATGACCACGGCAGCGCCGTCGTCGCCCCCCATGGCGTCCAGCGCGATGCGAACCTTGCTTGGCATAAAAGTCCCGGAAACCTGGTCTGGTACGGTCCTGAACGGACGGGCCGCAAAATGGATTCGCCATGGACAATGGCGACCGGCCAAGCGCCACGCCGCACCCGGACCGGGGCGCGACAATAGCGTTTTGTTATCCCGAAACAACCTCTTGCCCCCAGCCTTTTGGACTAAGGGCGATCTGATCGCGGGCGCTCGAATTCAAGAAAATATCATAATAATCAAATGGATGATGCGGACTTTCAAACCGGTCCGGCAAGGACCTCACACGACGCAGGACGGCGGTCTTACGGGGAATGCCCAGCTATTTGCCCTTCTTCTTGCCCCGCTTGTTGTCCTGGAGCGCCTTCAGCGCCGCGAACGGATGGTCCTCGGGATCAGGCGCGGCGACCTCTGCCTCAAACACGGCACCTGGCTTGCGGGGGTATGGATCGATCGCCAGGAACAGCGCATCGGTCGCAATCCGGCCGAGGTCGATGATGCCGTTGACGATCGCCTCGGGCGGATCGGCGACATCAGGCGGCCCCTCGTCGTCCCGCCCTTCCTCGATCAGATCCTCCAGCCGCCGCGTCTCGGCCTCCGGGGCAAAGGTCAGATCGACCTCCTCGTCAATCTCGCTCTCGATCGGATCGAGCGTGACCACGCAGGTCTGACCGATCCGGGCGCGCACCCGGCCCGTGACCTGGACCCGGCCGCCGCTCTTCGGCTCGACGTCGAAATCGGCATGGGCCGACAGGACGTCGCGCAGGCCCGCGACTTCCGCCATGGCCCGACGCTCGGCTGCCGAGGCTTCGAGCTCACGGTGGAGCCCGGTATCGGGAATTTGTGCCACCGTTACGGGTGAACGCCAGGGATCCGGCTCGGACCCGGCCATCGATCGGTTCATGACGTCTCACCCTCCCGAAGCGGCGCGCGAAATTTGAAGGAGCCCTGCAAAAGGGCGGAATCGCCGGCCTGGCCGAGATCGGCATCAGCCGCCGCCGCGTAGCCGGCGAGCCGACGCGCCTGATCCAGCCCTGAGCCATTCAAGATATTCTTGCAGATCGCCTGCGCCAGCGCCTCCGTGCCGGCCTCGATCGCCTGGTCGTAAGCCTGGACGCGGCCGTAAAAGGCCTCGCCGAAGGCCCTCATCCGCTTCGGAACGGACTGGTCGCCCACGCCCATCTCGCGCAGATTGTCGTCCATATCCTCGCAAAAGCGGTCGAACAGGGCCTGCGACAACTCCGCACCGCCCTGGACGACAGCCCGCAGCCGCCGCAGCAACAGCCAGAGGTGCAGGAGTAACAGGTCGAAGCGGCCGTTAACCGTATCAGGCACGCCCAAGTCCCGGTAAAATATGGGTTCTCGCGCCTGCGTCACGATCATGCCATAGATGGCTTCAATGGTGCCGGCCGGGGCGAGCCGGGGTTTCCTGAAGTGATTGAACGGCCAAAGCATTGTGGTTTCCGCAAGCGGGCGCGCGCGAGTTGCATTCAGACGCCCAGCCCGGTACTTCAGCGCCTCGCGCGACGCAAGGGGACGGAATCAGTTCCGCTATGACGATAACGAACCAGACCAGCCTGCGCGCAACCCGGCGGCGCGGCCTTAACGCATGCTGGCGCGGCCTGCGCATGCTCGCGGCCGTGACCCTGGTTGGCGCCGCGCTCGCAGGCTGCACCGGCGAGCAGTTCCAGAAGGGCTACATCCTGCCGCCGGGTGCGCTCGAGCAGATTCCGATTGGCGCGAGCCAGGACCAGGTGCTGATCGTGATGGGCACCCCCTCCACCGTCGCGACCCTGGACGGTGAGGTGTTCTATTATATCTCGCAGCGCTCGGAGCGCCCCGTCGCCTTCATGAATCAGAAGGTGGTCGATCAGCGCGTGATCGCGATCTATTTCGACAAGAACCGGCGCGTGCGCCGGCTTGCGAATTACGGCCTGCAGGACGGCAAGATTTTCGACTCCATCAGCCGCACCACGCCGACCTCGGGCCAGGAGATGAGCTACCTCACGCCGCTGTTCAAGCTGCTCAGCTTCAACTGAGATCGAGCTGAGCTGTTCGCCTGCGGCGTCGTGACGCTCTCCGCACGGCGCGCATCGTCGCCCGCGACTTGCCGTTGCGCACCAGGTTCCCTACGCTCCCAGCAAAACAAGAAGCCGGGAGTGGATTCGTGCCCAAGAGACTTCAGAACAGATTGTTGTCCCGTCGTCGCGTGCTTGCGGGGGCCGCGGGCCTCTCGGCCGCAGCGATCCTGCCGCGATCGAGCCTTGCCGACTGGAAGCCGACCGAGAACGTCCGCATCATCGTGCCGGCCGCGGCCGGCGGCTCGACCGACGTGATGGGCCGGCTCCTGGCTGCGCATCTGCAAACCGCCTGGGGCCAATCGGCCGTGGTGGAAAACCGCTCCGGCGGCGGCGGCACGATCGGGACCGCCGAGGCCGTGCGCGCCAAGCCGGATGGTCACACCATCCTGATCGGCAACCCCGGCCCGAACGCGATCGCCTACAGCATCTTCAAAAACCTCACCTACAAGCCGGACCAGCTCCAGCCTGTCTCCAACATGATCCGGATCCCCAACATCGTGTCGGCGCATCCGAAGACCGGCATCAAGTCGGTCACGGAGCTGATCGCCTATCTGAAGGCCAATCCGGACAAGCTGAGCTACGCCTCATCAGGCGTCGGCCAGAGCCCTCACCTCACCGGCGCCTGGTTCCTTCAGCTCACCGGGCTGAAGATGACGCACATCCCGTTCCGCGGCGCCGGCCCCGCGCTCCAGGCCGCGCTCGCCGGTGACATCCAGGTCCTGTTCGACAATCTCTATCCGAGCCTACCGCAGGTGCAGAACGGCACGCTCAACGGCCTCTGCGTCACCACGACAGAGCGCAGCGAGCTCGCACCAAACTTGCCGACCATGCGCGAATGTGCGCCGGAGCTTGCGAATTTCGACGTGTCGTCCTGGTTCGCGGTGTTTCTGCCAAAGGGCGCGCCTGCGCCCGTGCTCGAGGCGCTCAATCTCCAGATCAAGGCGATGCTGGAGCGCGACGACATCAGGAAGAACATCGCCGCCATGGGTGCGCGCGCCGACTACGGCACGCCGCAGCAGTTCGCGGACTTCGTGGAGGCCGAGACGAAGAAATTCGCCGGCATCATCCAGAAGGAAGGATTGCAGATGGACGTGCAGTGACGCTTCGCAGTGCTCGTAATGACGGGATGGGAGATATCGCCGACCGAACAAAAGCGCCACGGGGTTTTATCTCGTCGTTTGCGCAGTTCAGTGCGCCAACACGCCCCCCGACAGAACGTGAAAAACAACCCCATGCACAGTAGAGGCACCTCGCAGCCTGGCACGGTGTCCATGCGATCAAGCTATTGCCGCGTCGAGGAAATCAGCGACAAGGTTGGCCAACGCGCAGAAATCGCGCAGCAATTGCAGTTCGAGGTCATGGCATATTCGTCTTTTACGAATTTCGATTGACGCGTCGGGCAAAACAGCGCACCTACTTCACACGGGGCGTGCCGATCGCCACACCGGTGAGCGTCCCGTTTATGTGCATCGGGCCATACAGTTCACCATAGGTATTGCATCCAAACACGCGATGGGCCCGGTACAGTTCGGACATGTCGCGATCGCATTGATGCTCGACGCCCAAGCGCCTCTGAACGGACTCGAAACCGATGTAGAGAGCGACCTCCCCGATTTCTTCATGGATTTGCGCGAAAAGATCACTGGTCGGATCGATCGGGTCACGCAGTGTGGCCACTGTAAACACGAGGCCTTTGTCAATGGCGGCGGCAAAATGTAGCGTGCCGTCCGCATCGATCCGGCGTATCGAGCGCGCGTAATACGCATCGCCGATCCGTACGAGCACTGGATGGGATGCAAATGCAGTCACATCGAGTACGCCGCCGGCGAGGCCGGCCATGCGAGAATACTCGGCTGCTGCGGGCTCGGCATTCAATTCACTGACAGTGCGTCGATCTGGATCAGCCTCCGTTACTACCATTTTTTCCGTGCTGGGCTCCCAAGTGTCGCAAGAGAAGATGAGGAACGGCAACGACGTCCTAAACACAAGGAGCACCGCCGCGTCTGTATGGGCGCGGCCCCCGAAGTAGACCCAGCTACGCTCAAATCGCAGGCCATCTGCGGCCGAGCCGCCAACCAACGGGATATGATCAAGCGAGGCATACACCGCCGCCAATACGACCTCTTCCCGCTGGCACATGCCATCGATGAGCAAGAGCCCGAAACAGCGCTCGCCATCGGCATTGCCGTCTTGTCGGAAGAAGCGATGCCGAATATCTGGGCCAAGAGTGCTGTTGTCTTCGATGCGAAAATCCGAGAGCCCCAGGATGGGGTGAGCAGTCACGTCGAAGTCGGCTGCGCTGAAGGCGAGCGCGACGATGCTGTTGTCATCCCATCCGTTCAGCGCAATCTCGCCGGCGGTCGTGCAACCGAAGACTGGCGTGCCATTGAAGCGGGCTGCCATTTCGGCCGCAAACCGTTGCGGGTCGTAACAAGGCGAAACAAACACTAGAACCGCCGCAAGCCCACTGGCCGGGAGAACGCTTGCCAGTTCCGCCGCCGCACCCGCGGCGGTAGACGCTTTCGTCTCGACCGCTACAACACCAGATGGGCATCGATTGAGCATCGGAGTGAGAAGCCTGGCTGCTGAAGCGCGATGAATTCCGATTGAATCATCATCGCGCTTTGGTTCTCTGATTGAGCTTGATCCCTTCGAAAGGCGGCTGCGAATGCGACCGTTCAGTTTACTCGTGTGGCAAGCAACTCGTGCAGGTTAGCGTCGAGCTGTGCGAGCATCTGCGGATCGGTGCCGAATAGACCCAGGTGCCCGTCGATGCTGGCCAGCGGGCGGAACTCGCTTCCCGGAATGAGCCGCTGCTCGGCCTCGCAATCGGCCGGCGGGAAGAACATGTCGTGACTGATCGGCATCACAAATGTCTTCGCCTTGATACGCCCGAGAGCAGCAGCAAGGTCGCCCTCGGCGTTGCGACTGACGTCGCCGCGCTGCCACTTCCACGCCATGGACAGCAGATTGTTCGGGTCCATCGGCGCGAAGTATCCGGTCATAAAGGTGTCGACAAAGGCCTCCACGGTTTCGAAACCCAGCGCCTTGTGCCTGTTGGCGCGGAAGAAGTCGGTGCTCCAACCCATCACGGCCCAGAGCTTCGCCTGTCGTTTGAGGCCCGCGGCAACGTCGGCCGGCGAGTCGTAGCGCCCTTCGCGGAAGCCCGGATCGGTCGTGATTGCCTCATTCAATGTCTCCGCGAAGAGGAAGTCGTGCTCGGTATTCTTCGCCGTACCGGCGATCGGCGCCGCGCGCTTGACGAATTCCGGATAGCGCACGGCCCACTCATAGGTCTGCTGCGCGCCCATCGAGCCGCCGACCACGAGTGCCAGGCTCTGAAGCCCGTACTTTTCGGTCAACAGCCGATGCTGGGCGCGAACGTCGTCGGCGATGCGGATCTTCGGGAAATTTGGTCCAGCCATCGCCCCACTGGCGTTGTGCGGCGATGTCGACAATCCACTGCCGATCTGGTTGACCACGATGATGAAGTACTTCGCAGGATCGAGCGCCCGGCCCGCGCCGATATAGGCCTGCTCCATGATCTTGCTCGTGCCCGAATACCAGGTGGGAACGAGAATGGCGTTATCCTTCGCAGCGTTGAGCGCGCCGTGTGTAGCGACGGCGAGTTTACAGTTGGGAATGGTGCCGCCATCCTCGAGCGGCAGGTCGCCGATGTCGATCATCTCGTAGGGGCCGTGACCTTCGGGCCCGTAATAGGGATTGTTGCTCATTTGAATTTTCCTTCGGCCTGGAGTCAGTTCATCGCGAGACCGGGATAGCCGTTGGCGGCCAGCTCGTCGCATTGTCTGTTGTAGTTGCCGACGCCCCCGATATAGGACAACAGCCGGCGCGGCTTGCCGTCGACGTTGGAGCCCATGTACCAAGAGTCGGTTTTGATCACGAGCGTCGCGGCAGCGGTGTCGTCATGGTGCTTCACCCAATTGTCCTCGAACTCCCGCGTGGCCTCGATCGTTTGCTTACCTTGCTTTCGCGCGTAGCCGATGCAGTCGGTGATCCAGTCGACTTGCTGCTGCAGACAAGTGGTCATGTTGCAGAGGGCCGCTGAAGGTGCGAGCGGCGCGCCTGTCGTAAACAGGTTCGGATAGCCATGGACCTGGAGGCCCATGGCGGTACGAATCTCCTGCTTCCATTGTTCCTTCAGCGAACGACCGTCGCGGCCGCGGAAGTCGATCCGGCTCAGCGCGCCGGATCCGGCGTCGAAACCGACAGCGAGGATAATGACGTCGACTTCGTGAACCTTACCGTCGGAGGTTTGGATACCCTCCGGTACGATGCACTCGATCGGCGTGGACCGGCAGTCGATTGCTTCGACGTTGTCCTGCAGATAGACCTCGAGATAGCCGTTCTCGAGCGGCACGCGATGCGTGCCGAAGCCATAGTCGGAAGGGATCAGGAGGTTGCACAGTTTCGGGTCGTTGCGCAGGCGCTCACGCATCTTGCCCCGTACGAAGTCGGACACGACGGCGCTGACCGATTCGACGAAGAACATCTCCGGGAAGGTCGCGAGCCACATCGATAGCGAGCCTTCTTTCCAGAACTTTTCCAGCACCTCCGTGCGCTCTCCGGGCGTCAGCTCCGCCCACGGACGGTTCTCGAAGTCGTAATGGAAGCCGGCGAAGGTCGAACGGACGCGCTTCTTCAGGTCGTGGAATTGACCGGCCCAAACGTCCCATTCGGCCTGGCTGTATCGCGGATTTTTCATCGGAACCACGTATTGCGGCGTCCGCACGAAGATCTTCATTTCGGCCACGTCGGAGGCGATGGTCTGGATGACCTGGATGCCGGTCGCACCGGTGCCGACCACCGCGACGCGCTTACCTTTGAGATCGACGCCGGCCTTCGGCCATCGTCCCGTATGGTGGATCTCACCTCGGAACGTCGACTGGCCGGGAAAGCGGTCGACGAGCGGGGCCGAGAGCATGCCGCAACAGGCGAGGACGTACTGAGTGTCGATCTTCTCTCCAGCGTCCGTCGTGACCGTCCAGCGGCCGTCCTTCTCGCGATAGTGCGCTGAGGCGATGCGGCTGTTGAATTGAATGTCCTTTTTCAAGTCGAGGTGATCCGCGACGAAGTTCAGCCAGCGTTCGGTCTCGGGCTGCGCGGGAAATCGTTCGCTCGGCTTCCAGGCCCTGTACAGATCTTCGGAGAACCAATACTGGTAGACCTCGACCTGGGAGTCGAAGCGCGCCCCCGGATAGCGATTCCAGTACCAGGTGCCCCCCACCCCCGATGCCGTATCGTAGGCGCGGACGTTCAGTCCCATCTCGCGCAGGCGATACAACTGATAGAGGCCGGCGATCCCGGCGCCAATGACCAGCGCGTCCAACCGCGTTGTCGGTGCGTCCGCACGCGGCGCATGTGTCGGCTCCAACAAGGTGCCCATAACGTTTCCCCTCTTTTGTATCGGCCGCTTGAGCGACCGAATGACCATTCGGCGTGGGGAGGAACGTTAGAAGCGACGTGCAACCTCGTCTTGAATGAACCGGTGTGTCTGTTGAAGGATCAGGTGAAGGAGCGCTAGCGAGAGCTGCCGTCCCTCAGGGCGGCCGGTGTCCGCCCCAGCCGTGCGCGCATGACGCGTGTCAAATGGGCCTGATCGGCGAAGCCACATTCCGACGCGATCGCCTTCAGCGGCAATCGACCAAGAGCCAGCATTTGCTGCGCTTTTTCGAGCCGGCGATCGACGACGTATTGGTGGGGGCTACTTTGAAACGAGGCGCGAAAGCGTTTCCCGAACGTCCATACGCCCATCGAGGCGACTTCGGCGAGTTCCTCGAGCGAGAGCGCCTGATCGATTCGGGCTTCGATGTAGTCGACAATGCGCTTGCGTGTTGCCGGCGGCAGCTCGCCCCTGCCCGACTTGTCGACAAACTGAACCGATGCAAAGTTGCGAAGCAGATTGACGACAAGCTGCGTGCTCAACGCGTCGACGTATAACGCACCGCCGATGCCGTTGCCGCCGGCTTCGCGAGATATCGCCTCGACGACTTCGGTCACGATCGAGCTTTGCGTGCGCAATATGTCGTGTAGCCGCACCGCAGCGATCGGTCGCTCGAGGACGTCGGCAGCCACGCGGGAAACCACGGCGTCCGAGAGATAAACATGCGAGACCTCAATCTGCTCGGTCCAGTGCCAGTGTGAGGCCTGCGAGCGGGTCAACAGCGAAACGTCCCCCGGGTGACACTCAGTCCGGGTCCAACGCCCCTCGAAACGCCGCTCCATCATAGTGCTGCCGCGCTTGTAAGAGACGATCATGAAATCGGCCATCGCGGGCACTGGGACGTCGAGACCACGATAGCGGTAGGTCCGCAGCTCAACACCCTTCCAGCCTTGACCGGTACTGCAGCGCAGCAGCTCGCCCGGTACCCACCGCGGAAGTTCTTCCGGTCGAATGAGCAGTGCCATGGGATTTTTCCATCGTCGCGGACAGACGGGCACCTGTACGAACTATTGTCAACAGCAGGTTTGTAACTGTCAAGCCGCCCTGAACGGGCGTGGCGCGCGCTCGCTGTATCCTCTGCACCGGGCGAGCCAACTTCAACGGCATGTGCACAAGCAGTTGCGGCAGATCCTTCCGGTTTTGGAAAGCAGCAATAGGCAGGAGACCTGCAGGCTTGAAACGCGACCAGGATATTGAGGTGACGGTGCTGGACTGTACCGCAATTCCCGTAATTCCGGCATCATCCAGCAGGAGGAGGGATTGCAGATAGACGTGCAGTAGCTCCTCGGATGGGCAACGCAACGCTGTGCCGCACCTCCGACCTGTTTTCCGATCTGGTCCTAGGCAGGCTCGGCCGACGGCTGCTGCACCAGAGCGGCAATCGCCGAAATCGAGTCCAGGCGCGTCAGGTCGAAACCGATGTCGGAGAAATTGATCCCGTAATCGGTCTCGATGCTCATGATCAGCTCGACCGCGTCGAGGGAATCGAGACGCCCGCTGGTGAACAGCGGATCGTCGTCACTGAGCGGCGAAATATCGCCCTTCATGATGAGGCGCTGCGTGATGTAGTGCCGCATCCGCGATCTGACTTCGGGGCGCTCTGTCGTGGTCATGTCGTGACTCCCAGGAGATAGAACAGGAATTCGGCGCGTTGCCAGAGCGAGTGCTCACGGTCCAACGGTGCATCGAAGATGTGAATGACACAGAAGAAGCCGGAGACCCACAGGCAAGGCAGCAAGCGGCCGCGCAGCCACCCTTTCGGGGCCGGCTGCGGCACGCGGCGCATCTGCGAGAGTCCCACGCTAACAGCCAGGACGAACGTGTAGAACGCGTGGGATTGTTCGCCGACCACGGCGCGCCAAAGCCCCATCTCACCGACGAAGTGAATGTCGCGAATGAAATGGAACAGCAAATTGCCGACACAGGCCGCAGTAAAGGTGGCGAAGAACATGCGAAGCCGGCGATGGCCGCGGAAACAGCGCACGAAGGTGGGGTAGAAGAAGTGATCGACCAGCAATTCCTTGTAGTAGAAGTAATAGCGGTTCCAGAACTCGGCGAGCGTCGCCGACTGCAGGGGACGATAGGTGTTGCGCAACAGCCGAAAGCCGGCAAGCCGCGCCGTTGCGACGATGACGCCGCCGAACACGGTCATGCTCAGCAGGTCGTCGACAAAAAAGACCACAACGCTTGCCCACCCCACCAGGCGTGGCTGTGGATGACCGGCGAGATACTGCAGCAGATTGTCGTCGAACATCGGAAGCCGTAACTGACCGTGGACGAGTTCGCCGAAGCAGATCTTGCCGATCGCCAGGATCAGGACCCAGGCCGCAAGCTTGACGCCCTTGAGCTGCGTGACCGCGAGCTCCTCCGACGTCTTGGCCTCGAAACGACGAAGGTAGGACAGTCCTTTCCCGAATGGGGTCAGCGTTGCTCCCCAAAAGGGATGAAAGACGCCGAGGTGCTGCCACACCGGAGCTCGCTCCTTGGTCGCGTCGACCAGACCGTAGGCAAGGAACCACAGATATGGCTGGAACGTCATCAGGAACGACCAGAGCAGAACACGCGGTGTGCCGGCCGTGAAACTGGCCTGCGTTACGACGACGAGCGCCAGGAATGCGATCAACAGGCCGAGCGTCGGGCGACGGAGCACGATGGCTCCCGATCCCTGCATGGCCAGCAATACGGAGAACAGCGCGAACGTTACGGCCACCATGGCCGCCGACACCAATGGCTGATCGATCCGGTCCGCGACGCCTTCGTCGATTGCGAGCCGGGCGAGAAACGTGCGGTCGACCAGGAAGCCGCTGCGCCAAAGCAGCAGCGAGGTCGCAAGAAAAATCAGGACGCGCCGGTATCGCCCGGCGTAGGCGCAGGCCAGCGCCAGACCGGCGGCCGAGAAGTCGATGCCGATCTGCCAGAACAGCACCGCCAGCAGCCCGACCCCGCAGCAAAGCACCACGCGTCCATGGGCCTCCTGCACTCCCGCCACAAGCGTCGGGTCACGATCGATTTGAGGAATCAGCCGCCACGACGGCTTCGCGAGCACACCCGTGGTCGCACCATCATAGGGCTGGCTCTCGACGCTCATCGGACAACGCGCGTGGACGCTGCGGGCTTTGGCATCTACGAGGCCCTTGCGACGGCTTCACCAAGCAGGGACGCCACCGAACGCCGGTCTGCCTTGCCATTGGCGTTGACGGGAATGTCTTCCAGCCAGATGAACCTGCCCGGTACCATGTAGGCGGGAAGATGCGCGGCGCAGTGCTGGCGCAGCTCGCTCTCCGGCAGTCTTGCACCCGCATAGGCAGCCAGCAGCCGGGTTGCACCGCCGGCATCCTGAAGCACCACAGCGAGCGCGCGCGTGACGCCCTTGCACGCGACGAGGGCGTGATCGATCTCCTCGAGCTCGACCCGGTAGCCCCGAAGCTTGACCTGATTGTCGGCCCGGCCACGAAAGCGGAGCACACCGGATCCAGCTTCGGCCTCGACGAGATCACCGCTGCGATAAAGGATCGATCGATAGCCCTCGATCAACGGATCCTGGCGGAAGCGGCGGGCCGTCTCTTGCGGATTGTTGATGTAGCCAAGCGCAACGCCCGGACCTCCGAGCCACAGCTCGCCCGCGGTGCCCGCGGGCACCGGCTTCAGGTCCTCGTCCAGAATCCGGTAGCTGAAATTGGGATTGAGCCGCCCCAGCGGAGCCAACCCGTCGGAGGTGTCAAAGGTGGATTCGACGATCTCGAAACCGCTACAGATGCAGCTTGTTTCGGTCGGGCCGTAGCAATTGATCAGCTTCGCCTTGCCGGCAAACGCGTCGTAGAACCGGCGAAGCCGCGCCAGCGGAAATCCCTCGCCGCCGAACATAAACCGGCTGACGCTCGGCAGCCAATCGGGACTGAGCAGGTGCATGGAGTCCAGGAACATGAACAGCGTCGGCACCGCGAAGAAGAACGTGCACTGATGCTTCGTGATCTCCGACACCAGCGCCGCGGGCGGACGTCCCTTCAGCGCGTCGAGCGCAACGATCGCCGCGCCGTTGAGCAATCCGGCATAGATATCGAAGACTGAATTATCGAAGTAGATCGGATTGACGTTCGTCAGCCGGTCGCCGGGTCCGATGCCAAGATCGTGCTTCGCCCAATCGATCAGGTGCAGCACTCCTTGATGGGGGATGACCACGCCCTTCGGCTCACCGGTCGAGCCCGACGTGAACATCACGTAGGCGGGATCAACCCCGGTGATCACAGCGGTTTGCGGCAGGTTGGCCTCGTCAAGCCGCGACACGGCATCGCGCAGGGCCGCACGGGCATCGGCGTCGCCGATCAATGCGCGGGTGCCAACTCCCTCGCGCACGCTGACGATCAGCGCCGGGCGGCATCGCTCCAGCATCAGCCGGGCGCGCTCCGCGGGAGCGGCCGGATCCAGGAACGCGTACGGCGCTCCGATCTTGATGCAAGCCATGGCGAGCGCATAGGCTTCGACCATCTTCGGCAGCTCGAGACAGACGACGGCGCCCTTGTCCACGCCCTGCGATGTCAGCCATCGCGCCAGCCGGTTTGCGAACTTGTTGAGCTCGACAAAGGTGAGGCTGTCGCCTTCGCAGATCAGGGCGACGGCCTCCGGCGAGGCCGCGGCAACCGCTTCGAAATGCAGCGCCAGATTATGGGCGACCATCGTTATGCCTCGACCCGCTCATGGTTGGCAGGATCATCAGGCACGATCGACGGCGCCGGCATGATGGCGGCAAAATCGCGCTGGCTCAGTGCAATCACGGCCGCAGGCAATGTCTCCTGGCGGAATTGCCCTCGCAGCGCATCGCTGAGCTCCATGCCGAGTTGCTGGAGGAACGCGGCAGCCATCGGGTCGGTCGCCAACGGCCTCCCCGCCCTGATCCAGGGTTCCGTTTGCGGGGCGAGGTCACGGCTCTTGCCGCGCGCAGAAGCAGCCTCGGGATCGACGCGCAGCACCGCATCGTACCGATACCGGATCAGCTCGTAGCTCGATCCGCGCTTGAGCTGGATCTCGGCTCCCGAAATCTGCGGGATGAATTCGGGGATGCCTTCGAAGTACTCGGGGTGGATCACCAGTTCGCGATCCTGGGCGATCGCCAGCGTGATCTTGCGCTCCAGCGATGCCGGGGTGACACCCGACGGGGCTTTTGCGGATTGGACCTCACGGTGAAAGACCGGCAAGAGCTCGAGGTTGCGAACATCGCCGACGAAGATGTGGCCACCAGGAGCCACCAGCTTGACGGCCTGCTCCAGGACCCTGTGCAGATATTCGATGCCGGGGAAGTACTGCACGACCGAGTTGATCACCACCGCATCGAACGATTGCGGCGACAAGCCGCCGATATCAGTGGCCTCCCGCTCGAGAAATTCGACATGCCGAAGCTCGGCCTTCGACTGCGCGAACGCGCGCAATCGGTGAACAGCGACCGGTGAGAGATCGGTCCCGCAATACACCTCACAGCCAGGCGCGAGCCTTTCGACGAGCAACCCAACCCCGCACCCGACCTCCAATATCCGCCTCGCACCGAGAGCGCGAATACGCTCGATCGTGCAATCCAGCCAATCGATCATCTCGGTTTCGGGAATGGGCTTGTTGGTGAAATTGCTGGTCCAGCCCACGAACGACGGCGCAACACTGTCAGGGCCATGGCGGTACACTTGATCGAAGGCCCGACGCCATTGCGTCACCCTGCGATCGGTTTCGGCCTGAAGGTGTTTCGACTTGCCGGCGCTCAGGCGGTCAGGAGCAACAGCCGCGAATGCGAGCTTGAACTGGCGGCCATCGGGGCTCTCCTCGGCGCAGATGACGGCATCCGTCACGTCCGGATGCGCCGCCAGTGCACGCTCAATCTCGTTCATTGGGGGTGCACGCAACCGAACCTCCTCTTGCAGCCAGCCGCCAGGGCAACGAGCGCCGGATCATGTTGAGAGCGCATCGCGCCGCAGACGGGATGAGAGGACCCAAACGCGCGTGCTACGGAAATTCGCTAAAATGCCGCCAAAGCCTTGCTAGAATCTAGAGCGCAGCGGGTTAAGCAACCTTAAAGACGAGAGCTCCGGAACCGGGCCGCTTAACGGGCGGACGCCTGGCCCCTCGCCCAAACAAAACCCCCGCAGCCTGCGCCGCGGGGGTCACCGTCTTCAGGCCGGTTTCGTGGTTCAGTGCGCCAGGATCGCCAGCAGCAGGAGGGCCACGATGTTGGTGATCTTGATCATCGGGTTCACTGCGGGACCCGCGGTGTCCTTGTAGGGATCGCCGACGGTGTCGCCGGTCACGGCCGACTTGTGGGCATCAGAGCCCTTGCCGCCGAAGTGGCCGTCCTCGATGTACTTCTTGGCGTTGTCCCAGGCGCCGCCGCCCGAGGTCATCGAGATCGCGACGAACAGGCCCGTCACGATCACGCCGAGCAGCATGGCGCCGACGGCCGAGAATGCCGCCGACTTGCCGGCGGCACCGCCGCCCGCGATCGCGTAGATCAAGAAGTAGACGACGACCGGCGACAGCACCGGCAGCAGCGAGGGGATGATCATCTCCTTGATCGCCGCGCGCGTCAGCAGGTCGACCGCCTTGCCGTAGTCAGGCTTGTCGGTGCCCTGCATGATGCCCGGCTTCTCGCGGAACTGGCGCCGCACCTCCTCGACGATCGCGCCGGCCGCACGCCCCACGGCGGTCATGCCCATTGCGCCGAACAGATACGGCAGCAGGCCGCCGAACAGCAGGCCCACCACGACGTAAGGATTGTTGAGCGAGAAGTCCGGATTGACGCCGGCGAAATAGGCGTGGTGCGCGCTGTCTGCAACGAAGAACTTGAGGTCCTGGTTGTAGGCCGCGAACAGGACGAGAGCGCCGAGACCGGCGGAGCCGATCGCGTAGCCCTTCGTCACCGCCTTGGTCGTGTTGCCGACCGCATCGAGCGCATCGGTCGACTTGCGCACCTCCTTCGGCAGGCCCGCCATCTCGGCGATGCCGCCGGCGTTGTCGGTCACCGGACCGAACGCATCGAGCGCGACAATCATGCCGGCCAGTGCCAGCATGGTGGCGGTCGCGATCGCGATGCCGAACAAGCCGGCGAGGCTATAGGTGACCAGGATGCCGGCGATGATGACGATCGCGGGCAGCGCGGTCGCTTCCATCGAGACGGCGAGGCCCTGGATCACGTTGGTGCCGTGACCGGTCACCGAGGCCTGGGCGATCGACTTCACCGGACGATAGTCCGTGCCGGTGTAGTATTCGGTGATCCAGATGATCAGCGCGGTGACGACGAGGCCAACCACGCCGCATTCGAACAGCGCCATGCCGGTGTAGTCGACGCCCTCGAGCTTGCCGAAGCCGATCAAATAATAGATCACCACGGCGATGCCGATCAGCGACAGGATGCCGGTTGCGATCAGGCCCTTGTACAGCGCGCCCATGATCGACTGGCTCGGCCCGAGCTTGACGAAGAACGTGCCGATGATCGAGGTGATGATGCAGATGCCGCCGATGGCGAGCGGCAGCGTCATCATGTTGGCGAGGATCGGCGTCTTGGCGAAGAAGATCGCAGCCAGCACCATGGTGGCGACCGCAGTCACCGCATAGGTCTCGAACAGGTCGGCCGCCATGCCGGCGCAGTCGCCGACATTGTCGCCGACATTGTCGGCGATGGTCGCCGGATTGCGCGGATCATCCTCCGGGATGCCCGCTTCGACCTTGCCGACGAGATCGCCGCCGACGTCAGCACCCTTGGTGAAGATGCCGCCGCCGAGACGGGCGAAGATCGAGATCAGCGAGGCGCCGAAGCCGAGCGCCACCATGGCGTCGACCACGGTGCGGCTGTCGGGCGCGAGCTTCAGCGAATGGGTCAGGAAGCCGAAATACAGGGTCACACCGAGCAGTGCGAGACCGGCCACCAGAAGTCCGGTGATCGCGCCCGCCTTGAAGGCGAGCTCGAGGCCGCCGGCGAGCGACGTCGTCGCGGCCTGGGCGGTGCGCACATTGGCGCGGACCGAGACGTTCATGCCGATGAAGCCGGCGGCTCCCGACAGGATGGCGCCGATGGCAAAACCGATCGCGACATAAAGGCCGAGGAAATAGGCGAGCAGCACGAAGATGACGATGCCGACGATGCCGATCGTGGTGTACTGGCGCCGGAGATAGGCCTGTGCGCCTTCACGCACCGCTGCCGCGATCTCCTGCATGCGCGGCGACCCCGCATCCGCACTCAACACCGAAGACGTCGCCCAAATCGCGTAGACGACGGAAAGCACTCCGCAGAGCACTATCAACCATAATGCTGTCATTTGATTTTTGCCTCAGATCCTTGATGTACGACCCCCGGCGCCTCTTGTTGTCCGTCGTGCGGTGCGGCGCCTTGATTTTGAACAAAGCCGCCCGCAGGCGGCTTTAGTCGGCCACAAGCTTGCCAAAATCAAATTGAGGGTGCAACGCCGTATAGGGGCGAAAAAGCCGATCTCGGCAAGTATTTAGACTTAATCCCAAGCGCCGGGGCCGGCAGCTCCGATGCAGCCGGCCGCTACGTTTGGCAGGCTCGGCCTAAGCTGCCGCCCCCACGGGATGCCGGGATGAAGACGCCAATTCCAACGTCTGCCCGTCAGCACTCGTACGTCGGTTGAAGATTTTGACCTCGTAGACGCTGTCGCTCGCGCCGGCCTCCAGCGTCACCGAGATGACCTGGTCGAGCGTGAGGACACCGAGCGGCACTTCCTGATCGGGTAGGATCAGCCTCGCCTGCTCGCCGACGAACACGATCACAAGATGGCCTTTCGCCATGTTGCTCTTCGCCAGCACGCGCAACTGGCTGTGATAAGGCTGCCGCGTCCAGGCCGATGGCAGGTCGGGATCAACCACGACCTGGATGTTGTTGGTCTTGGGGTGCACCGTCAGCACCATTTTCGCCTGATCGGGCTTCCAGTGCATGGGCAGCGCCGGCATGGTCTTCCAGAGACAATCGAACGCCGCGCACTCGCCTGGCCTGCTGTCATGGATGGCGCAGCCGAGGGTAGGCTCGCAATGTGAGCACCACGTGCCGGCAGGCTTGCCGAACGCGACAACGTTGTAGACCTTGCAGCAGAGCGTGCAGCTTCCGCACGCGCGCTCCTGAGCCGCCGGCGCCGCGCCCGCCCCCGAAATGACCGCCGTCATCGAAACATATCCCTCAGCCGCCCATCTCTCGGCGCTGATACATCCGCAGGCTTTCGCGGGGATTGCGAGAGGCTGGCCTTAAGCTGCCGATCTCACGTGGTATCCAAGCCTAGAAATGGCTGTAGGACAATCGCCGCAGCGTGACTTCGCGGCCTTGTGCGTCGATCCATTGCGGCGCCCCCTGGCCGGCAAGGATGGTACCGATCATCGTGACCTGGACCCCGGCCTGCTCGGCCTCCCGCGAGAAGGCTGCGCTGCGTCCCTTCGGAACCGCGCACAGGATCTCATAGTCGTCGCCGCCCGACACCAGCTTCTCGAACCCGACCGCGGAGATCGCGATGGCGGCGGCCGGCGACGCCGGGACCTGGTGCGCATTGACCACGGCACTGACACCAGAGGCGGCGCAGAGCTTGGCAAGATCGCCCGCCAGTCCATCGGACACGTCCATTGCCGCGCTCGCATGGTCGCGCACGACCTTCGCCAGCGCATTGCGCGGCCGTGGAACGCGGTAGCGATCGACCAGATAGTCCCGCGCAGCCGGGTCCGTCAGCGCCGCAGCGGCCGCACCGCCCGTGAGCACATCGAGGCCAAGGGCGGCGTCACCGATCGTCCCCGTCACAAAGATAAGGTCACCCGGACTTGCGCCGGTGCGTCCGACCATCCGCCCTTTCGGCACGCGGCCGAAGGCGGTGATCGAGATCATCTGCGGTCCCGGCGTCGACACCGTGTCGCCGCCGAGCAGCAGACACGCAAAGCTCTTGGCGTCCTCGCCGAGAGCATCCGCGAACGGTCTCAGCCAGGCATCCTCCTTGCTGCGCAGCGCCAGCGTCAGCACGAAGCCGGCCGGTGAAGCGCCCTTGGCGGCAAGATCGGACAGGTTCACCCGCAGCGCCTTGCGCGCGATGGTATCAGGGGGATCGGTGGCAAGATAATGCACACCCTCGACCACGGCGTCGGTGGTGACGACGATGTCGTCGCCCGATGTGGACAGGATCGCTGCGTCATCGACCAATCCGAACGCACCCGGATCAGTCGCGAGCGGCTTGAAATAGCGCGCGATGAGGGAGTCTTCGGCGGAAGGGTTGTGCGGCGTGGTCATCGCGTCAACCCCACACACAACTGTCATCGCCCGGCTTGACCGGGCGATCCAGTATTCCAGAGACGGTCATGTGAAGTCGATAGGCCGCGGCGTACTGGATGCCCCGCCTTCGCGGGGCATGACACCGGAATATGGGGCAGCAGCATCGCATCAATTCACCGCCCTACGCCCGTCCTACCCCCGCCCGAACTCATCACCGCGAAACTGACGGCCGATCTGGTCGAGCACGGCATTGACCATGCCGGTCTCCTCGCGGTCGACGAAGGCGTTGGCGACGTCGACATATTCGGACACCACGACGCGGCCCGGCACGTCCTTGCGATGCTGCAGCTCATAGGCCCCTGCCCGCAGCACCGCGCGCAGGATCGCCTCGATCCGCTTCAATGGCCAGCCCTTCGACAGCGCCTCGTCGATCAAGGGATCGAGCTTCTTCTGGTCGCGCACGACGCCGGAAACGACGTCGCGGAAGAATGCGGCTTCGGCCGGCAGATAGGTGTCACCTTCGACCTCGTTGCCGAGCCAGTGGCTCTCGAACTCGGCAAAGATGTCGTTGATGCCGGCGCCGGCGATGTCCATCTGGTACAGCGCCTGAACGGCCGCGAGCCGCGCCGCGCCGCGCCGGTTGGCTTTCTTCTCGGCGGGCGCAGCCGGTTTCCTGATGTCAGCCGTTTTCTTAGGATCAGACATGGCTCAGGCCCGCGCCAGGCGGCGCTTGATGCGCAGCATCGCAAGCGCCGCGCGTGCGGCATCGCCGCCCTTGTTGAGCTCGCTGGCGCGCGCCCGCGCCCAGGCCTGCTCCTCGTTGTTGACAGTGAGGATGCCGTTGCCGAGCGGCAGTTTTCGCGAAACCGCCAGATCCATCAGCGCGCGAGAGGATTCCTGCGAGACGATCTCGAAATGAATGGTGTCGCCGCGGATCACGCAGCCGAGCGCGATCACCGCGTCATAGGGCTTGCCGTTCGCCGCAGCCGCATCGACTGCGATGGCGACCGCGGCCGGAATCTCCAGCGCGCCGGGAACCGTGATGATGTCATGGGTCAGCCCCGCCGCCTTCAGCTCCGCGACCGCGCCGTCCAGAAGCGCGTCCTGGAGATCGTCATAGAACCGTGCCTCGACGACAAGCGCCCGTGCGCCGGAAATGTCGGTCTGGTCCTTCAGGGGTGCGCGCCGCGCGTCAGCCATCGTTCAATCCGTTCTACTGGGTCGGCGCGTTATGTAGTCGCCGCGGCCGCGTAAGCCAAGTTTTAAAGCGCAAATCCGGCTTCGCCGGTCAATTCATTTCCGTCAGCCGCGCCGCGTAGCGGGCCATCAGATCGACCTCGATATTAACCTCGCTGCCCGCCTTCCAGCCGCCGATCGTCGTGACTTCGAGCGTATGCGGAATGATCAGCACCGAAAAGGTCGTATCCTCAACCGAATTGACCGTCAGCGAGACGCCGTCGAGCGTGATCGAGCCCTTGGTGGCGATGAAACGCGCCAGCTCCCGCGTCGTCGAGAGCTCGAACCGCGCCATGTCGGGCAGGTCTTCGCGGCTCATGATGGTCGCAATCCCGTCGGCATGGCCGGCGACGATGTGGCCACCGAGTTCGTCACCGATCTTGAGCGCACGCTCGAGATTGAGCTTGGTGCCGAGCTTCCAATGCTTCGCCGTCGTCAGCGCCAGCGTCTCGGCGGCAGCATCGACGTCGAACCAGGTTTTGCCGTCGGCGACACCGGACGCGACCACGGTAAGGCAGACGCCGTTGTTGGCGATCGAGGCGCCATCGGCGATGGTGGTCTGGTCGTAGCTGCAGGCAATGCGCAGGCGGTGCAATTGCCCCTGCGCCACGGGCTTGAAGCTGATGATCTCGCCGATATCGGTGACAATGCCGGTGAACATGCTAGGCGCGCTCGTAGATGGTGAGAGTATCGGGGCCGAATGTCTCGCTAGCATGAACCTTGTAGGCCTGCGACTGCGTGATTTTCGACAGGGGCAATGCATCGAGCGCATCGACCCCGCCCGCACCCACCTCTTCCGCTCCGCGGAACAGCCAGATCTCGTCGACGAGGTCGGCGGACACGAAGGCGGCCGCGACGCGGCTGCCGCCCTCGACCATCAGCCGCGTGATGCCTTTCTCGGCGAGCGCGCGCAGCACGGCCGGCAGGTCGAGCCCGATTGCACCATTGGGCGGCATGCGCATGATTTGCGCACCGGCCGCGCCAAGGCGGGTCGCGGCGGCTGCTTCGGCAAGCTCGGAAGCCATCACCCAGAGCGGCGTTTCGCGCGCAGAACGAACAAGCTGGCTGGAGGCGGGAATTCGCAAATTCTGGTCGAGGACGATGCGCACCGGAGAACGTCCTTCCATGCCCGGCAGGCGGCAATTGAGCTGGGGATCGTCCGCCAGCACCGTCCCGATGCCGACGAGGATGGCATCACTCTGCGAGCGCAACAGATGCGCGCGATCGCGCACGGCTTCGCCCGTGATCGCGAGCGGCTTGCCGCCTTCAGCGCCGATCTTGCCGTCGGGCGAGACCGCGAGCTTCAGGATCACATGCGGACGTTTGTCGCGGATACGGCGGAAATGACCGGCGTGGTCGAACGCGGCCTCCGCCGCGCACAGGCCGACATCCACGGTGATGCCGGCGGCGCGCAGGCGCGCATGGCCCTGCCCCGCCACTTCAGGATTGGGATCCTCGATCGCCGCCACCACGCGCTTGACGCCCGCCGCGATCACCGCATCGGCGCATGGCGGTGACTTGCCGAAATGCGAGCAAGGCTCGAGCGTGACGTAAAGTGTGGCGCCGCGCGCCGCCTCGACTGCACGCCGCAACGCCTCGCGCTCCGCATGCGGCCGTCCCCCTGGCTGCGTCCAGCCACGGCCGACGATGACGCCGTCCTTGACGATGACGGCACCAACGGCCGGATTGGGCCAGGTGCGTCCCTGCCCGCGCCGGCCCAGCGCCAGCGCCAGCTGCATGAAGCGGCGATCCGAATCCTTGGACTCGCGGATCCTCGCGGCGAACTGATCTTCCAGGATGCGGAAGATCATTTGCGGATCGCGGCGAGCCGCGCTTCCTCCTCGCCGGAGAGCTCGCCGAGCACGTCGGCGAAATCCTTGGCCTCGCGGAAATTGCGATAGACGGAGGCAAAGCGCACATAGGCGACGTCGTCGAGCGTGCGCAGATGCTCCATCACGGTCTCGCCGATCACCTCGGACGAGATCTCGGCTTCGCCCCCGGTCTCGAGCTCGCGCACGATGGTGGAGACCATCTTCTCCACCCTTTCAGGCTCGACCGGCCGCTTGCGCAAGGAGATCGACACCGAGCGCATCAGCTTGTCGCGGTCGAACGGAACGCGGCGGCCGTTGCGCTTGATCACCGTGAGCTCGCGCAGCTGCACGCGCTCGAAGGTGGTGAAGCGGAAATTGCAGGCGATGCACACGCGCCGCCTGCGGATGACGGAAGAATCCTCGGTCGGACGCGAGTCCTTTACCTGCGTATCGAGACTGTTGCAGTTCGGGCAGCGCATCCGAGTACCTTGATCCCTAGAGCATGATCCGGAAAAATGCGAAGCGGTTTTCCGGAAAGATCATGCTCAAACAAAGAGCTAAAGCTCGATGATGATTCAACCCAATCTCATCGCGCTTTAGACTTGGCCTCTTACTGATAGATCGGGAACCGATCCGTGAGCGCCTTGACCCGTTCCTTGATCGCGGCCTCGACCAGCGGCGCCGTGCCGTCGTCGGACTGCGCGATCGCGTTGAGCACCTCGGCGATCATGCCGCCGACCTGCTGGAATTCGGCGACGCCGAAGCCGCGGGTCGTCGCTGCGGGCGTGCCGAGACGCAGGCCGGAGGTCACGAACGGCTTTTCGGGGTCGAACGGAATGCCGTTCTTGTTGCAGGTGATGGCGGCGCGGACCAGCGCCTTCTCCGAGACGTTGCCCTTCAGGCCCTTGGGCCGGAGGTCAACCAGCATCAGATGGTTATCGGTGCCGCCCGAGACAATGTCGAAGCCGTGGCTCTTCATCGCCGCGGCCAGCGCCTTGGCGTTCTCGACGACGTTCTTCGCATAGACCTTGAAGTCCGGGCGCAGCGCTTCGCCGAAGGCAACCGCCTTCGCCGCGATCACATGCATCAAGGGGCCGCCCTGCAGGCCCGGGAAGATTGCCGAGTTGAGCTTCTTGGCGAGCACTTCGTCGTTCGCGAGGATCAGGCCGCCGCGCGGACCGCGCAGCGATTTGTGCGTCGTCGTGGTGGTGACGTGGGCGTACGGCACCGGCGAAGCATGCACGCCGCCGGCGACGAGACCGGCAAAGTGCGCCATATCCACGAGCAGGTAAGCGCCGACGCTGTCGGCGATCTCGCGGAAACGCTTGAAGTCCCAGGCGCGCGAATAGGCCGAGCCACCGGCGACGATCAGCTTCGGCTTGACCTCTTCGGCCTGCCTCGCGACCGCGTCCATGTCGATGATCTGGTCCTCGCGGCGCACGGTGTAATGCGACGCCTTGAACCACTTGCCGCTCATGTTGACAGGCGAGCCGTGGGTGAGATGGCCACCGGCCGCAAGGTCGAGACCCATGAAGGTGTCGCCGGGCTGGAGCAGCGCCAGGAACACGGCCTGGTTCATCTGGCTGCCCGAGTTCGGCTGCACATTGGCGAAATTGGCGCCGAACAGCTTCTTGGCGCGATCGATCGCGAGGTTCTCGGCGACGTCGACCCACTCACAACCGCCATAGTAACGTGCGCCCGGATAACCCTCTGCATACTTGTTGGTCATCACCGAACCCTGCGCTTCCAGCACGGCCCGGCTGACGATGTTCTCGGAGGCGATCAGCTCGATTTCATGGCGCTGCCGGCCGAGCTCGCCCTTGATGGCGGCAGCGATTTCCGGGTCAGCCTGCTCGAGCGAGGCGGTGAAAAACGAATCGGGCGCAGAGGTTTTGGCGGAGGCAGAGGTCATCGGCGAATATCTCCACCGCCGCAGCCTGTTCGGAAGGGCTACGGTCGGTCTTGTGTGGCGGTTGGAAGCACGCGCGATCTACCACATCGCCCGCCCCCGGCCAAGCATTTGCGGGTCGGGCGTCGGAATTATGCAAGATATGGTGGAGATGGCTGACCTGGAGGCCCGCAAGCTTACGGGGGAGCCTCAGCGTAGAGATGTGGACTGGCCGGTTTAGGCGGCCCAATCCCCAACCGAAGCCGGCAAGTCACCCCCTCGGGGGTCGAGCTGACCGGACTTGCCGCCATTCAGGCCGTCCCGTCTACAGCCCGGTATACCCCGCCTTCACGGGGTCCACGCTGCCATCGAGCTGGCGCAGGTAGGTGAGGCCGCAGACGGTCAACCTGTGGGTGTCCTTCTCGCCGGCTTCCATCAGGGTATTGAGGTAGTTTGTCACCTTTTCCCGCGCCTCTGCGCTCGCCGCCGCCGTCCGGTTGGCGAGCAGGTCATAGGTCTGCATGATGCGGTCGATGGCAGCTTCCATGGCATCCTCTGGTTCATCGATGTTTTTGGAGTCTTGATCAGGCAACCGCGCGAGCCTCGGACTGGGTCTCGAATCGCGTGATCGCCTTGTTGGCGAGCCTGATCTTGTTGACTTCGCCGTGCTGGAGCAGCTTGACGATGATCTCGAGCAGGCGGTCGTTGGTCGCGAGCGTGTCGGGGATTGCGCCGGATCGGCGAAGGTAATTCGCGGCGATGGCGTAGGCATCGCTCACGAGTTCGACGTTGATAGCCTGCAACCCGCGCTCGACCAGCATCGCATCCTCCGATCCGGAGAGACAACTGCGACGCGAGAATCCGGTTCCGCCCCGGCTGGCTTTTTTTCGCAACTGCGAAGAGACGTCAAAACGCGCCGGTCCGGGCAAGCCGGGCCGACGCGCTTGGGGAAGTCAGGCACGTTGGGAAGCCTGCCGGTCTTGTTGCGGGCCGGCTTGGCCTTGACCCCTTCTGGAACTCAGAGGCGATACAGGATCTGGTCGGTCCAGAACCGCTCGAGGCGGTGCAACGACTTGTTGAGGGTCGAGAACTCCTCGCCCGAGATGCCGCCGACCTGTTCAACGGTCTTGACGTGCTTCTGGTAGAGGCTGTCGACGATGCGGCGGACTTCCTGGCCCTGCGGCGTCAGGCGGATGCGCACGGAGCGTCGATCAACGCGCGAGCGCTGATGATCGAGGAAGCCGAGCTCGACGAGCTTCTTCAGGTTGTAGGAGACGTTGGAGCCGAGATAGTAACCGCGCGTGCGCAGCTCGCCTGCGGTCAGCTCCTTGTCGCCGATGTTATAGAGCAGGAGCGCCTGCACGGAATTGATATCGGCGCGGCCACGACGATCGAACTCGTCCTTGATCACGTCGAGGAGCCGGCGATGCAGCCGCTCCACCAGAGTCAAAGCTTCCAGATAGAGCGACTGCACCGAACCCTGCGGGCCGGAAACGCGCTCTGCGGTATCTGCCGCAGTTGCGACGGCTTTCATCATGACACTTCCCCTGTTGTCGTTTTTGTCGACACTTATTCGACGCAACTTGTGTTCCGTCTGATAGGTCCAACTTAAGGGGGGCGTTTGAAGATCGGCTTAAATAAGAGAATAAAGAGATCATGAATTTAAGACAGTGAATTGCGGATTAAGCCTGTGCCACAAGCACTTTTCGCAACCGTCTGTTGACCGTGGCAAGGTCCTGTTCACCCTCCGTCCGGCCCCGCTGTCGCATTCCAGAACAGCCCCGCCCCAATTCGAAACGCTCGCGTAAGAGCTGTGGCTGAAAGCGCTAGGTCAATGAAAACTTACCTCGAATTTGAGGCAACCAGCGGTCAACCAAGTCATCACGACTCGGCAAATGCCACTCTCGTGTGCCGGACGAGCGCAGCGAAGATCCTGGACCAGAAGTCACAAGCGAGATTGCAGAGACATGGGCCCCGGCTCTGCAATGCATCACGCCGCAAATGGGGCGCGCTGCATTGCGTCCGGGGCACGAGAGTTTGCAGCGCTACGGCGGCCGTTCGCGCGCGGCCATCCAGGCGAGCGCGAGATAGGCGGCGAGCATGAAGGCCTCGACGCCGACGACGATCAGGCTGCCGCCATAGATCCCCGGAAACATCAGCTCGATCACCGCCATCGAGACCACGGTGGTCAGCCACACCACCGCGCCCCAGGGCGTGGCCAGCCACAGGCCGACGGCGGCGACGAGCTCGATCACGGCGAAGTAGACGGTCGCGGCCTGCCAGGCCATCGACTGGTTCTCGAATGCCTCGTCCTCGCCGCCGACGAAGCCGGTCACCTGCGCCCAGTGATAGAGGCCCTTGAGGATCGACAGCAGCGCCATCACCCGCAGGAACAGCACCAGCCGGCGCGTCCAGACATTGTCGTCGGACTCAGCTCGCTCCGACGAGATCGCAGCCACCGACATCGCGCTGTCTCGGGCGTTGTCTCTGACGGCATCCCTGGCATTGGCACTATCGCGGGTGGATATGTCGGACATGGCCCCTTCTGGCTGTTTCGCTCCGCAAAATCAATCGGCTGCCATCACCTTGCGGGAGGTCAAGCCGCGGTGACGGGAACCATGCGAACTGGTATAAGAATAATTCCAGCCGGAGGAAGAGCGTAATGGCTATCAAATACGGACGTCCGATCGAACTGCGCGAGGTTTCGCGCCGGGATGGCACGACCGCCTCCCCTGCCCTCGATCTGGCCGTCCGCCCGCGCCGCAACCGCAAGGCCGAATGGGCCCGGCGCATGGTGCGCGAGAATGTGCTCACCACAGACGATCTGATCTGGCCGCTATTCCTGATCGACGGCAACAACAAGCGCGAGCCCATCGCCTCGATGCCCGGCGTCGATCGCCTCAGCGTCGATCAGGCGGTGCGCGAAGCCGAACGCGCGATGAAGCTCACCATTCCCTGCATCGCTCTGTTTCCCTACACCGACCCGTCCCTGCGCGATGAGCAAGGCTCGGAAGCGACCAATCCGAACAATCTGGTCTGCCAGGGGGTGCGCGCAATCAAGAAGGAATTCCCTGAGATCGGCGTCCTTTGCGACGTCGCGCTCGATCCCTTCACCAGCCACGGCCATGACGGCCTGATCTCCGACGGTAAAATTTTGAACGACGAGACGGTCGCGGTGCTGGTGCGCCAGGCCCTGGTGCAGGCCGAAGCCGGCTGCGACATCATCGCGCCCTCCGACATGATGGATGGCCGCGTCGCCGCGATCCGGGAGGGGCTCGATCGCTCAGGCCTGCTCGACGTGCAGATCATGGCCTATGCGGCCAAGTACGCCTCCGCCTTCTATGGCCCGTTCCGGGATGCCATCGGCTCGGCCAAAACCCTTGTAGGCGACAAGCGCACCTATCAGATGGACAGCGCCAACACCGATGAAGCGCTGCGTGAGGTCGAGCTCGACATCTCCGAAGGCGCCGACATGGTGATGGTGAAGCCCGGCATGCCTTATCTCGACGTGGTCCGCCGCGTGAAAGACACCTTCGCGATGCCGACCTTCGCCTATCAGGTCTCGGGCGAATACGCGATGATATCAGCCGCCGCGAACAACGGTTGGCTCGACGGCGACCGCGCCATGATGGAGAGCCTGCTCGCCTTCAAGCGCGCCGGCGCCGACGGCGTGCTCAGCTATTTTGCGCCGAAGGCGGCTGAGAAGCTGCGCTCCGAAGCATAGGTGCCGTAGTGCCGTAGGGTGGGCAAAGCGTAGCGTGCCCACCATCCGGTAGCCGTCGCCACAAATCGTGGGCACGGCGCTGTCGCGCCTTTGCCCACCCTACAAAGCCGGTGGCCTTGTCTTCCAGCGTCGTCGTGACGGCCGGCCCCGAATGCCGGAACGTTTCGGCTAGTTGCGAACCGCGCGCCCTTGCCCGCCTACACCAATCAATCAGCCGCTTGCGCCGCAGGCCGCGGCCCGCACAACGGACGTAGCGCGTCGCGTTGCTCGGGCGACAACACCGTGACTGCATAGATCGGCTCGGGCGGCTCCCGTTTGAAGAACGGATGCGGCCATGTCTTCCCGCGCACCTTCCACGCAAGCACCTTGCCGATAGCGCGCAGGATGAGAGAGAGATTAATTGCAGTTGAGCCCACCGGCGGCTCGCCCACCGCATACTTGCCGAGAATGGCGCCGACCGGCGGGCCGGCGACATGGTCAACGGCGGGCGCGCCACCCTCGAACGCCTGGGCGATGATGCCGACAAAGGGAATGGTCGGCGAGACCGTGTTGCCGACCGGTGTGTTGCAGCAGCTTGCATACCACCGGTAGAGGCCCTTCGGGCTCAGTCGCACCCCCGCGATCCGGTCCTGTCCCTGCACAAAGGAGAGCGTCGATGGCGCGACCTGGACAATGTCGCTGCCGCCTTTCCTATTCAACAGATCGGCGCGGCCGAGCTGGTGTGCGAAGGCCTGGCAGTCGTCGCAGTAGCAGACTACACGATTGACCGTCCGGGGCGACACATCCGCGACCACGGCGCGGACGTCGCCGCAGCGGCATCGCAATTCGATCTGGCCACCCATGAAAATGATCCTGTCCGGGGCCCGAATTGCCCTCGCCCCTGCAGCATGATGCAAATCATGAACCGCGCAAGCGTCGCCGGCCGCCGAATCGCCCGAATATTTTGCAGGGTTGACCGGCCGACAGCCTTGGCGTGTGGCCGGATGGTGCCCATGTGCTGCGGGAGAGATCGGAAACCGGAAGGGAAGCTCATGTCTTACTCGGGTTCGCCAGATGACAGCGGCGTCTGGCGCAATGACGGCGGCGCGCAGCCGCACGCCTACGATCCCTATCTGCATCCGGAACTGTTCCGCGGCGTTGCGACGCGGCGCGTATTCGCGTTCCTGATCGACATGATCGTGATCTCCGTTCCCGTCGTCCTCGGCTACATCTTCATCGCCGTGTTCGGCGTGGTGACGCTGGGCATCGGCTGGGCGCTGTTCTGGCTGGCCTGGCCGGCCTCCGTGATTTGGGCCATCGTCTATTACGGCGCCAGCATCGGTGGCCCCTCGTCGGCGACGGTCGGGATGCGGATCATGGACCTGGAGCTGCGCACCTGGTACGGCGCGCCGGGCTACTTTGTCCTCGGCGCCACCCATGCCGTGCTGTTCTGGGTCTCGGTCTCATTCCTGTCGCCCTTCGTGGTGCTTGTCGGCCTCTTCAACGGCCGCCGGCGCCTGCTGCACGATTTCGTGCTGGGAACGGTCGTGATCAACAATTCCGTTCGCGCGCCCGTACCCCAGAGCGCACGGACCTGGTGAGGTCATGATGGTCAAGGACCTGCTAACCTGGATCCGCTAGACTGACTGATCTGACCAGCCGAGCAGACCGATTGACCGGGAGCTTTGGTAGCGCGATGCTGATACCCAGTTCGGAGGCCCACGACGTCCCTTGACCCAGCATTCGCGCGACACCCCACAATTTTACCTCACGGCGCCGTCCCCCTGCCCGTATCTGCCGGGCCGGCATGAGCGCAAGGTGTTCACGCACCTCGTGGGGGAACGCGCCGGCGACCTCAACGATCTCCTGACCCATGGCGGGTTCCGCCGCAGCCAGTCGATCGCGTACCGGCCTGCTTGCGACCAGTGCCGGGCCTGCGTCTCGGTCCGGGTCGTCGCCAATGAGTTCCGCGCGTCCCGCAATTTCCGCAAAGTGATGGCGCGCAACGCGGACATCATCGGCGAGCAGCGCAGCGCGGTGCCGACCTCAGAGCAATATTCGGTGTTCCGCGCCTATCTCGATGCCCGCCATCGCCATGGCGGCATGGCCGACATGACCGTGCTCGACTACGCCATGATGGTCGAGGACAGCCATGTCGAGACCCGCATCATCGAGTACCGCAAGCGCGGCCCCGACAGCGGCCTCACCGGCCGCGGCGAGGAGCTGATCGCGGTCGCACTCACCGACGTGCTCAGCGACGGCCTGTCGATGGTCTATTCGTTCTTCGAGCCGAGCCAGGTGTCCCGCTCGATGGGCACCTTCATGATCCTCGACCACATCGCCCGCGCGCGCCGGCAAGGCCTGCCTTACGTCTATCTCGGCTATTGGATCGAGGGCTCCAAGAAGATGGACTACAAGGCCCGTTTCCTGCCGCAGCAGCGCCTCGCCCCCTCAGGCTGGCTGCGCATCGACGCGCAGGGCGACTCGGCCTCCGAGCCGCAGGATTAGCTGCTTCACACTCTCTGTCATGCCCCGGCTTGCCGTCTTCGCTGAAGCTTCGCCGGCCGAGTGCCCTTGTAGGTCTGGCGTAGCCTAGCGGAGCCGGGACCGGGGCATCCAGTACACCGCAGCCTCTCGCTTCAATCGCAACCGTCTCTGGAATACTGGGTCGCCCGGTCAAGCTGGGCGACGACAGCGGCGGTATAGTTAGCCAAACAGCGTATCCACCAGCAGCTTCACGTTCAGAACCACGATCACGCCCGCGACGATCCAGGCGATGGCAACAACGGACACCGGTATCGCGAACTGCCCCATCTTGCGCCGGTCGGAGACGAAGCGAACCAGCGGGATGACCGCGAAGGGCAGCTGCATCGACAGCACGACCTGGCTGAACACCAGCAAATCCGCAGTGCCGCGCTCGCCATAAACAGCGGTGACGGCGATCACCGGAATGATGGCGATGCCGCGCGTGACGAGGCGCCGCGCCCAGCTCGGCAGACGCAAATCGAGAAAGCCTTCCATCACGATCTGGCCGGCCAGCGTCGCGGTGACGGTTGAATTCAGGCCAGAGGCCAGTAGCGCCACCGCGAACAATGTCGAGGCGATGCCGAGGCCGAGCAGCGGCGACAGCAGCTCGAAGGCCTGGCCGATCTCGGCGACGTCGGAATGGCCGCTGGTATGGAACGTCGCGGCCGCGACGACGAGGATCGCAGCGTTGATGAACAGCGCCAGCATCAGCGCGATGGTGGAATCCGTCGTCGCCCATTTGATGGCGTCGCGGCGTCCCTCGTCGTTGCGCGCATAGGCGCGCGTCTGCACGATCGAGGAATGCAGATAGAGATTATGCGGCATCACGGTCGCGCCGATGATGCCGATCGCGATGTAGAGCATCTCGGGATTGGTGAAGATCTCGCGCTTCGGCGCAAAGCCGCGCAGCACCTCGGCAACCGGCGGCGCCGCGGCGACGATCTGAACCGCGAAGCAGACCGCGATCACCGCAAGCAGCGCCATCACGAAGGCTTCGAGGAAGCGGAAGCCACGGTTCATCAGGACCAGCAGCAGGAACGCGTCGAGGGCCGCGATCAGCGCGCCGCCGACCAGGGGAATGCCGAACAGAAGTTTCAGCGCGATCGCGGTGCCGATCACCTCGGCGAGATCGCAGGCGATGATCGCCGCTTCGCAGGCAAGCCAGAGCAAGAAGTTCACCGCCGGCGAATAGGTGGCGCGGCAGGCCTGCGCCAGATCGCGGTCGGTGACGATGCCGAGCCGCGCCGCCAGCGACTGCAGCAGGATCGCCATCAGGTTCGAGAGCAGGATGACCGAGAGCAGCGTGTAGCCGAACCTTGACCCACCGGCGAGGTCGGTCGCCCAATTGCCGGGGTCCATGTAGCCGACCGAGACCATGTAGCCCGGGCCGACAAAGGCGAGCAGCCGCCGCCACCATGCCCCGGCCGCGGGGATGGCGACGGTGGCATTCACCTCGGCGAGGCTCTTGGTGGCCGGCGCGTCGGTGCGCCAGCCGGCAGCATCTTGGGTCAGGTCCTGGGTCAGATCCTGGGTCAGATCGGGCGATCGGGCATCCATGCGGTCAGAATACCGGAGTCGATTCTTATTGCAACTCATTTGCAACTGCATCTAGGCGCATTGGTTCCCGCCGCCCGTTCCGGCTTTGCCCGTTCCTGTCGGGAAGCGGGTGGGTTTGACCGTTCCCGGCAGCGAATACTGGCGGCATCACGAGTTTGCAGGAAATGCGCCATGTCAAATGCCCTTGGGCTTCCCGACACCTTCGACCGCCTCGCCTGGTCCAACCTAACGGCGCAATCGGCCGAGCAGATCGCGCTGGCCGCCGCCCCCATCGTCGCCGTGCTGACGCTGGGCGTTGCCGAGGGCCAGACCGGCGTGCTCCAGACCGCGCTTACTTTGCCCTTCGTGCTGTTCGCGATTCCCGCCGGCCTGCTGGCCGATCGCATCTCCCGCCGCGCGCTGATGGCAGGTGCCGAGGCGCTGCGGGCGGTGGCGCTGGCGGCGATCGTGCTGCTGCTCTGGCTCGGCGCGCTCAACCTGCCGCTGCTGGCGCTGCTCGGCTTTGCCGCCGTCTGTGGCACCGTCGTCTACAGCGTCGCCGCGCCGGCGCTGGTGCCCTCGCTGGTGAGCGCCGAACTGCTGTCGGCCGCGAATGCCCGCATCGAGCTTGCGCGCACCATCGCCTTTGCCAGCGGGCCGGCGCTCGGCGGCGCGCTGGTCGGCTGGTGGGGCGCGAGCCCGGCCTTCGGCTTCGCCGCGGCGCTGTCAGCGATCGCCGTGATGCTGCTCTCCGGCCTCTACGAGCCCGCGCGTGCGCCGGTGCCACGACGCCATCCGTTCCAGGACATTCGTGAGGGCGCCGGTTTTGTCTTCCACCATCCGCTGCTGCGGCCGGTGTTCATCACCCAATTCATCTTCAACACCGGCTGGTTTCTGCAGATCGCGGTGTTCGTGCCCTACGCGGTGCGCCATCTTGGCCTGACCGCGGCCGGCGTCGGCACGGTGCTGACGATGTACGGCGTCGGAATGGTGATCGGGGCGCTGTTCGCCACGCGCGTGATGAAGCGCATCGCCTTCGGCACCGTGGTCGGCCTCGGCCCGATCACCGGTTTCGTTGCCGCTGTGGTGATGGCGCTGACGGTGCTGGTGCCCTCGCCCTGGCTTGCGGCCTTGAGCTTCTTCCTGCTCGGCGTCGGGCCGATCCTGTGGGTGATCTCGACCACGACCTTGCGCCAGTCGGTGACGCCGCCGCGCCTGCTCGGGCGCGTCTCCGCCATCAACATCATGAGCTACGGCGCCCGCCCGCTCGGATCAGTGCTCGGCGCGATCGTCGGCGGCCTCTGGAGCGCGGAAGCGTGCCTCTATGTTGCGGCGGCCGTGTTCGGCGTGCAGGCGCTGGTGATCTGGCTGTCGCCGGCGGTGGCGCTCGACCGGCAGCCGGCGATGGTGGGCGACGAAGCCGCGGCGCGGGCCTAATTCGCCAGATACCTCTCATAGCTGCCGGTCACCGGCTCGCTCGCATCGACTTCGGGGTCGAGCGTGTAGAGATCCTGCGCGCGGCCGATGCCGCGGAGCGCATAGCGGCCGGTGGAAACGAGGTAGCGGCGGCCCGCGGCATCCAGGCCCTTGTAGAACTCGGCTGACGCCAGCAGCTCCCGATCGACCGAGCGGCTCATCGAGGCGATGCGGCTGACCTCGTTCACGGTCGGCCCCACCACGGTGAAATCGAGCCGGTCCTCGCTGCCGATATTGCCGTAAAAGACCTCGCCGACATGCAGGCCGATATAGGCGGACGTGGTCGGGCGGCCCTCCGCCGCCCGGCGCGCATTCAGCGCCGCCACGTTCTGACGGAACAGGTGCTCGGCCCGCAGCGCGGCCCGCCGCGCATCGGCCATGTCCTCGCCCCAGAACATCGCCAGCACGCCGTCGCCGATCAGCTTCAGCACGTCGCCACCTGCCTCGTGGATCGCGTCGATCACGGCCTGGGCGTAATCGTTGAGGAACGGGATGATCTCGTCCGGCGCGATGCTCTCGCTGATCCCGGTCGAGCCGCGCAAATCCGAATACCAGAGCACGGCATTGATGCGCTCGGTCACGCCGCGCGAGATCCGCCCGCGCAGGACCTGCTCGGAGGCATCGCGCCCGAGATAGACCCGCCCCAGCGTCCGCACGATGTCGACCTGCTGCGCCGATTTGATCGCAAGTCCCAGCACCGGCACGAGATCGCGCAGCGCGGCTAGCTCGGCTTCGCTAAAGCCTTCGTCCCGCCGCGTCGTCCAGTAGGAGTAGAGGCAGTCCATCTGCCCGAGCGCTCCGGTCTCGCCGAAGCGGTGCACGAAGGCCAGGAAATGGCGGTGACCGTGTTCGGCGAGCTCGCCGATCTGCGCGAAATCGAGCGAGGGCGCGTCGGCAAGATCGATCACCATCTCGTCGTGGCCATGCTCGAGCAGATGGTAGAACACCGAGCGGCGCCAGTTCTTGGCCGCATCGCCATCCGCCGTCGAGCCGTATTCGATGACGTTGCTCTCGTTGCTCGGCGTGTCGCTCCAGCGGAAGGCACGGCCCTCGTAGATCGGATGCAGCGTGTCGATGACGACGAGGCCGCGCGAAAGTTCCAACCCTTCAGCGCGGCAGCGCTCGCAGAAGCCGCGCAAGAGTTCGGGTTCGGGAAGGCCGGTGAGCCCCTGGCCGGCCACCCAGTTCATCAGCGCAAGGCGGGAGGTGAGTTGCATACGCCATTATGGCGTGCATTCGTGACGAACGAAAGGCCGCAACCAAGGCTCGCACCGCCAGCAGGTCGAATATGCCGCCAACGCTGTTGACGCGCTCTCGCCTGGGGTCGCAAATGCCGAAGATGACACCAAAGGCCAGAAATTCGACGACATGAGCCAGCGCCAGCTTCCGATCATCCTCGCGCTCGGCACCACGCAGACCCTGGCCTGGGCTTCCAGCTATTATCTGCCGGCCCTGCTTGCCGATCCCATGGCGCACGACCTCGGCATCTCCAGCAACTGGATTTTTGGCGCGTTCTCAGCCTCGCTCGTGATCTCCGCGATGCTGGGGCCCCGCATCGGGCGACAGATCGACCTCGTCGGCGGGCGACAGGTATTGTCCGCCTCGAACCTGACCATTGCCGCCGGCCTCGTCCTGCTCGGCTTCTCCCAGTCGGTGGCGGTGATGACCTTCGCCTGGTTCGTGCTCGGCATCGGCATGGCGATGGGGCTTTACGATGCCGCGTTCGCTGCGCTCGGCCGCATCTATGGCGCAGAAGCGCGCGGCTCGATCACCGGCATCACCTTGATGGCCGGATTCGCCTCGACCGTGGGCTGGCCGCTCACCGCCTGGGGATTGGCCCATATCGGCTGGCGCGATACGTGCTTCGCCTGGGCTGCCGCCAACGTCCTGATCGGCTTGCCCCTCAATTTCTTCGTGCTGCCTTCGATCAAGGGCGCCAGGCAGGCCGCGGCAACGGCGGAGAAACCGCACGTCCCGCTCGACCGCACCATGGTCCTGCTCGCCTTCGTCTTTGCCGCGGTCTGGACCGTCACCGGCGCCATGGCCGTGCATTTTCCGCGCATCCTGGAGGCGACCGGTGCGAGCCATGTCGAGGCGATCGCGGCCGGCGCGCTCATCGGCCCGGCCCAGGTGGTCGCGCGCATTCTCGAAGCCAGCGTCCTCTCCCGCTTCCATCCACTGTGGTCGACCCGCCTCGCCTGCCTCACCCACCCGATTGGCGCGGCTGTCGTCGCCATCTTCGGCGCGCCGGCCGCGAGCGCCTTTGCGCTGCTGCACGGCTCCGGCAACGGCATCTTGACGATCGCGCGCGGAACGCTGCCGCTGGCGATCTTCGGCCCGAAGGATTTCGGCTACCGCCTCGGCATCATCGGCGCACCGGCGCGGATGGCGCAGGCGATCGCGCCGCTGGCCTTTGGCCTGCTGATCGACATGATGGGCGCCAAGGTGCTGATGGTCTCATCCGCGCTCAGCCTGTCGGCGCTGGCCGCGCTGTTCCTGATCCGCGCAGAGAAGCGGCCGGATTGACCGTGCCGCCGCTTTCGCGCACAAGCGCTGGCATGACCGACGACAAGAGCCCGCCCCGCACCCTCAAAGGCCTGATCCGCTGGGCCATGACGCCGCCGCAGGCCTGGGGCGTCTATCTGCTGGCTTTGCTCCTGGTGTGGCTGGTCTCGTTCTATGCCGGGACGCTGAAGCCGAAGAAGACACCGGACGCCGGCCCGCCCGTCACCGCGCCGAAAAGCTGATCCGGTCTCAGTCGTAAAACTCCGGCGACATCTTCTGGGTGTCGCGCTGGCCCTTGTCGTGGTTGATCCAGAGCTGCGCCTTTTCCTTGTCGAGCGTGTCGGCGATCTTCTGCATCGAGGCCGCGCTCTGGTCCTTGTTGGTGTTCATGCTGGGAACGCGGCGGTTGTCCCAATTATCCCTGAAGTGAACGGCATCGCCTGAGAGCACCACCACGCCGGTCTTCGGCAGTCTCACCATCAGCGACTGGTGTCCCGGCGTGTGACCGGGCGTCGAGAGGATGGTGATGCTGCCGTCGCCGAACACGTCCTTGTCGCCCGCGAGCAGCTCGACCGGATGCGAGGGCTTGAAGCGCGGCTCATTGTTGGCGCCTGGCCAATCATATTCGGCCTTCTGCACGTAGAGCGTTGCCTGCGGGAACATCTCGACATTGCCAATATGGTCGGGATGGGCGTGCGAGACGCCCATCACCGTGACGTCGGCGGGCTTCACGCCGATCTGCTCGAGCTGCGAAGCCAGCGTCTTCGGGCGCCGCCAGGTGACGGCCTTGGGATCGGCCGGCACAAGGCCATTCGGCATCGCCGCAACGGCGTCGGGAATCCCTGTGTCCCACAGGAACCAGCCCTTCGCGTGCTTGATGAGATAGCAGGTGTCGACGAAGTCCATCGACTTGCCTTCGTTCACCCCGGGAGACCAGCGCCCGATATCGCCGGCGACGCCCTCCCCGCAATTCATGATGTAAAGCCTTTCGACGCCCGGCATTTGCGCGGATGCAGCCCGGACGGTCAGCGCAAGTGCGATCATAGTGAGAGCGAGCGTGAACTTGCGGGTCATCCTTGGTCCCTCCTGGCAGCCCTTCTTGTTGCGACCGAGGATCAACCCCGCCCTCGCCGCAGAATTCCGCTTCCACGCACTCCAAGCCTGCACAATGCCATGGCATCAGGCGATTGACAGGTCGGCGCGGTTTCGCTGTAATCAACGCCATGGGGATTTGAGCGATCTCCCCACGAGGCGACATGCCCAAGTATCGCGTCCCGTTCAGTTCCCACGAGGACGCATCAACATGCCTACATTCACGACCATATCTTCAGATAAATTGGCGCGCCTGATCGGCACGGCCAATGCTCCTGTCCTGATCGATGTCCGCACCGAGGACGATTTTGCCGCCGACCGGCGGCTGATCCCTGGCTCGATCAAACTCAGCCACGAGACGGTTGCGGAATGGGGCGGCCAATTTGCCGGCCGCCGTACCATCGTCTCCTGCTTACGCGGAGAAAAGCTCGCGCAGGGCACCGCGGCGTGGCTGCGCCAGCTCGGCGCCGAGGCCGAAACGCTCGAGGGCGGTTTCGAGGGCTGGAAAGCAGCAAATCTGCCGCTGCTCGACACCCGCAAGCTGCCCCCCCGCGATGCCAAGGGGCGCACGGTCTGGGTGACGCGCGCCCGGCCCAAGATCGACCGCATCGCCTGCCCCTGGCTGATCCGCCGCTTCGTCGATCCCGCCGCGGTGTTCTTGTTTGTCGCGCCGCCCGAAGTGGTCGCGGTCGGCGAGCGCTTCAAAGCCGCGCCCTTCGACATCGAGAACGTGTTCTGGAGCCACCGCGGTGAGCTCTGCACCTTCGACGTGATGGTCGAGGAGTTCGGCATTGCGACGCCTGCGCTGCTGCGGCTCGCGACTTTGGTGCGCGGCGCCGATACGGCGCGGCCCGATCTGGCCCCGGAGGCCCCTGGCCTGCTCGCGGCTTCGCTCGGGCTGTCGCGCATGTACGATGACGACCTCGAACAGCTCGAGGCCGGCATGCTGCTCTACGACGCCTTCTATCGCTGGTGCCGCGACGCCACGGCCGAGACCCACAACTGGCCGACCAACAAGGTGAAGGCGTAATGGACACCCGTAACGTTCAAGCAGGAGCTGATGCCGGTCACGGCATCAGCTTCGGTGAAGCCTTTCGTGTCTGGCTCCATGTCGCGTCGTTGAGCTTCGGCGGGCCTGCGGGCCAGATCGCCGTGATGCACCGCATCCTGGTCGAGGAGAAGAAGTGGATCTCGGAAGGCCGCTTCCTGCATGCGCTGAACTACTGCATGCTGCTGCCGGGACCCGAGGCGCAACAACTCGCCACCTATGTCGGCTGGCTGATGCATCGCACCGCTGGCGGACTGATGGCGGGCGGGCTGTTCATCCTGCCCGGCATCATCGCCATCATGGGCCTCAGCTATATCTATGCGGCTTATGGCAATGTCAGCTTCGTCGAGGCGCTGTTCTTCGGCCTGAAGGCCGCCGTGCTCGCCATCGTCGTCGAGGCCGTGTTTCGCGTCGGCAAGCGCGCGCTGAAGAATCGCATCATGATCGCGCTGGCCGCGATCGCCTTCGTTGCGATCTTCTTCTTCGCGGTGCCCTTCCCTGTCATCATCATCGCCGCCGGCCTGATCGGCTATGCCGGCGCCCGCGCCGGCCGCACCGAGTTCGCGCCCGCTGGTCATGGCCATGGCGGCAGCAACGCCGCCATCGACAGCATGCTCGGCGAAGCCGTGCCCGAACATGTGCGTCCCGACACCGCGCGTGCGATCCGCACCGCTGCGCTCTGGCTTGCCCTGTGGCTGGTCCCGGTGATCGTTCTGCTGCTGGCGCTCGGCCAAGCCAATGTGTTCAGCCAGATCGCGCTGTTCTTCTCGAAGATGGCGCTGGTCACCTTCGGCGGCGCCTATGCCGTGCTGGCCTATGTCGCCCAGCAGGCCGTTGAGCATTATCACTGGCTGAAGCCGCACGAGATGCTCGATGGCCTCGGCATGGCCGAGACCACGCCGGGCCCGCTCATCATGGTGCTCCAGTTCGTCGGCTTCATGGCGGCCTATCGCGATCCCAGCGGGCTGTCGCCGATGCTGGCGGCAACCCTCGGCGGCTTGCTCGCCACCTGGGTCACGTTCACGCCCTGCTTCCTCTGGATCTTCGTCGGCGCTCCCTACATCGAACGGCTGCGTGGCAATACGGGCCTTGCCGGCGCGCTGAGCGCGATCACCGCCGCGGTCGTCGGCGTGATCCTCAATCTGTCGATCTGGTTCGCGCTGCACACGCTGTTCCGCGAGACCGTACCGGTGCACGCCTTCCCGCTGGATTTCGACAGGCCGGTATTGACGAGCGTCGACCTGCCGGCGCTCGTGCTGTCGATCGCAGCCGCGACCGCGATCTTCCGCTTCAAGCTCGGCATGCTGACGGTGCTGGCCGGGAGCTGCGCCGCCGGCGTGGCGCTGCGGATGGTGGGGGTGATCTAGGGCGGAATTCCGCGAGCGTTGACGTGGATCAATACTGCCGACGTTGGGAGTGCGACCGGTGTGTTGAACCCGACTTGGAGTACCGACTTGGAGGACGCTCCAATGTGTAAATGGGCTTTGACGATTTTGACCGTGGCTATCGCCTTAGCAGCGGGGCACGCCCGGGCCCAAAGATTCGATCCGGCTTTTCCCGTTTGCTTGAACGTCGTCTCTCGCGGAATCAGTCCATACTATCGGTGCACCTATACGACGATGGACCAATGCCGGGCGTCGGCCAACGGTCAAATGTGCGTCCTCAACCCATATTACGCCGGTGCGACCGCCGGAGGGAAGATGCGGCGCAATTCTCGCCAAACATACACGCCGCCTGCGCCGCCGATCCACCACCGTGCCGCGCCGTACAATCAATTCAATGAACCTTATTATGGCGCCTCCCAAGGTTACGCACCGGGAGAAAAAGAACGATTTCTCCAAAGTACGAGACAATACATGTGACGGATGATGCGCCGGTCGGGCAAAGCAGCTGCGATCGGGAGGCCCTTCTGTCAAGCCCTTCGGACGCGATGGACGTTGCAACTCGCCGCGAGAAGGCAAAGGTGCGTCTGTTGTTTGGAATTTAGATTGGAGAGCGATGGCCTCTCCGCTTGCTCCGTCATTGCGAGCGCAGCGAAGCAATCCAGGGTCTTTCCGCAGAGGGATTCTGGATTGCTTCGCTGCGCTCGCAATGATGTCGAGATAGCCGCGAGGACCAGCGCACACGAGGCCCGCAGCACTACCGCATCATCATCCGCGCGATGGCTTCCCCGATCACCACCGTCGTGAAGTGGGTGTTGGCGCGGCAGTCGGACGGCATGATCGAAGCATCGGCGACGCGCAGGCCCGAGATACCCTTCACGCTGCCATCAGGATTGACGACACCGTCGGTATCATTGACGCCGCTCATGCGGCAGCTGCCGGCAGCATGCTGGATGTCGCCGGTTTCACGCCGCAGCAGCGCGTCGAGCTCGTGATCCGGCAGTGCTGCGGCCTGCGGCAATGTCAGGTCGGTGTCGGTCAGCCGGATCCAGTCGGCGATGCCTGACAGCGCCGGCTGCGAGGTGATCACCGCGAGCCGCTTCACCGCATCCATCATGCGCAGCATATCGCGGGGATCGGCCAGCATGTTCTCCTCGACAACAGGATCGATCGACGGATCTGTCGAGGCCAGCTTGAGCGTGCCGCGCGAATAGGCGTTGAACAGGCCGGCGCCGATCGCTCCGGGCATGCCGATGCCGCGATGATTGAACGCGATCAGGATCATGTCGCGCTTGCCGCCATCGGCGAGGCCTGAGGAATAGGTCACGCAGCAATTGGTATGGCGGGTGTCCGGATCGGTCGGCCGCAGATTTTCGTGCAACTGGATCGTGGCGCGAAACAGTGGATGATCGAAGAAATGCTTGCCCACAGGCAGATCGCGTTCGAGCGCGATGCCCATCGCCTTCAGCTCTTCCGCAGGCCCGATGCCCGAGCGCAGCAGGATCGCCGGGCTGTGGATCGCGCCGGCGCAGAGCACGATCTGGCGCGCGCTGATCTCGTGGGTGCCCTGCCCCTCGATGTGGACGCGAAGGCCGGTCGCCCTGTTGTCGCTGATCAGGACGCGATCGACCAGCGCACGCCCGCGGATCTCCAGATTGGCGCGGCCACGCGCGGGCTCCAGATAACCCTCATTGGTGGTGATACGGCGGCTGTCGCGGCTGTTGATGGGATAGCAGGCGACGCCCTCACCGTCAGGGCCGTTGAGATCGGCGCACCAGGGATAGCCGCTCGCGAGCGCCGCATCGCGCAAGCCGCGATCGATCGGGCCCCATTTCTCCGGTGGTGCGCGATAGACCGGCAACGGTCCGCCGCGACCATGGCCCGAGGTGTCGCCGAACTCCAGATCGTCCTCGATCACGGAGAACAGCGGCATCACCTCCCGGGCCGACCAGCCGGTGCAGCCATTGGCCGCCCACTCGTCGAAGGCATCGGCAACGCCGCGGATGGCGATCTGGCCGTTCATCATCGAGGAGCCGCCCAGCCCCTTGCCGCGCCAATAGAAACGCGGCTCCTGCCCGGCGACGCGGCGCGTCAGCAGATCGGGCCATTGCCACTTCTCCTGATATTCGCGCTGGTGGATGATCGGGATCGGGTTCGGCGTCCTCACTTCCCAGGGCGCCTCGTCGGCGCGCCAGTCGGGCCCCGCTTCGAGCAGCAGGACGCGTCGTGCCCGATCCTCGGAGAGCCTTGCTGCAACCGCGGCGCCGGCGGAGCCACCGCCGACAACAATGACATCGTACATCGCGTTACTTCTCAACGTTCCCAAGGACCGGCATGGCGGACGGTATCAGACCGCGCAGACCGATGCAGCAATGGAGGAGCATTGCTGCATATCAGGAACGAGAGCCGCGCCTACCCGATCACCCTGCCGAACTTGTTCGACTTCGGAAAACCCTTCGGCGGCAGCCGGCCGGCGTCGGCGCGGGTGCCTTGCCATTCGGCGAGCTCCTTCATGCTCGCCGAGAATTCGCGCCCCGCGGAGTCCTTCCAGGTCAGGCCGGCCTTGGCGTCGAACACGGCGACGTCGGAGAGGCCGCCGTCCTTGTACTTCTGCAAGCGCACGCCGCGGCCGCGCGCCATCTCCGGCACCTGCTCGAGCGGGAAGATCAGCATCTTGCGGTTCTCGCCGATGACAGCGACGGTGTCGCCAGCTACCTCCGTGATCGCGCGCGCCTCGTTCGGCATGTCGACGTTGAGGACCTGCTTGCCCTTCTTGGTGGTGCCGACGCAATCATCCTCGTTGACGACGAAGCCCTGGCCCTCGTGGCTCGCCACCAGGAATTTGCGGCCCCCCTTGTGCACGAACAGCGCGACGGGCGCCGCCTCCTGCTCGAGGTCGATGAACAGGCGGATCGGCTCGCCGTGGCCGCGACCGCCCGGCAGCTTCGCAACGTCGAGCGAATAGAACTTGCCGTTGGTGGCGAACAGCAAGAGCTTCGAGGTCGTCTCGGCGAAGAAGGCGAAGCCGAGCTTGTCGTCCTGCTTGAAGGCCAGGCCGGAGAGATCCTCGACATGGCCCTTCATGGTGCGGATCCAGCCCTTGTCGGAGACGACCACGGTCACCGGCTCGCGCTCGACGAGGGCTTCCTCCATCGCGGCGAGATCGTGCTCGGGCGCATCGGCGAAGGTGGTGCGGCGCTTGCCGAGCGGCGTCTTCGGTCCGAACATGTCACGGACCTTGCCGACCTGCTCGCCGACCTTCTTCCACTGCTCGGCTTCGGACGCGAGCAGGCTCTCGATCCCCTTCAGCTCCTTGCGGAGATCCCGGTCCTCGTTGCGGATTTCCATTTCCTCGAGCCGGCGCAGATTGCGCAGACGCATGTTGAGGATGGCTTCCGCCTGGATCTCGGTGAGCTTGAACGCCTTGATCAGGGCCGGCTTCGGCTCGTCCTCGGTGCGGATGATCTTGATCACCTTGTCGAGATTCAGATAGGCGACCAGATGACCGCCGAGGACTTCCAGGCGGTGCTCGATCTGCGCCTTGCGATAGCTGCTGCGCCGGATCAGCACGTCGCGCAGATGGTCGAGCCATTCGCGCAAGGCTTCCGCGAGCCCGACGACCTTGGGGATGCGGCCCTTGATCAGCACGTTGAGGTTCAGCGGAATCTTGTTCTCGAGCTCGGTCAGCCGGAACAACGACTCCATCATGAGCGCCGGATCGACGTTCTTCGACTTCGGCTCGATCACGATGCGGACGTCTTCGGCCGACTCGTCCCTGATGTCGCCGACCAGCGGCAGCTTCTTCTGGTCGAGCAGTTCGGCGATCTTCTCGATCAGGCGCGACTTCTGCACCAGGAAGGGAATCTCGGTGACGACGACGACCCAGGTGCCACGAGCGCCCTCTTCCTGCTGCCACCTGGCGCGGACACGGAACGAGCCGCGGCCGGTGGTGTAGGCTTCAGCGATCGCCTGCTTGGAATCGACGCAGATGCCGCCGGTCGGGAAATCCGGGCCCTTGACCCACTTCAGCAGCGCCTTGGATTTCGCGTCGGGCTTCTCGATCAGGTGCAGTGCGGCGTCGCAGAGCTCGGCGGCATTGTGCGGCGGGATCGAGGTCGCCATGCCAACCGCGATGCCCTGCGCGCCGTTGGCGAGCAGGTTCGGGAAGCCGCCGGGCAGCACGATCGGCTCCTTCGATTGGCCGTCGTAATTGGCGCGGAACTCAACGCCGTCCTCGTCGATGCCGTCGAGCAAAAGCCGCGCGACATCGGTCATGCGCGCTTCGGTGTAGCGGTAGGCGGCGGGGTTATCGCCGTCGATATTGCCGAAATTGCCCTGGCCGTCGACCAGCGGGTAGCGCGAGGAGAAATCCTGCGCCAGACGCACCATGGCGTCGTAGATGGCCTGGTCGCCATGCGGATGGAACGAGCCCATCACGTCGCCGACGATCTTGGCGGATTTTTTGAAAGCCGTGCCCGGGTCCAGCCTGAGCAGGCGCATGCCGTAGAGGATGCGGCGGTGGACAGGCTTCAGGCCGTCGCGCGCATCGGGCAGCGCGCGATGCATGATGGTGGAGAGCGCATAGGCGAGGTAGCGCTCTTCCAGCGCTTCCTGCAGCCGGACCTCGTGAATTTCGGCCGGTTCTTCCGGTGGAACGATTCGTTTTCCCATGCCGCCCGGTTAAACCGTGGAAGCGAATCGGGCAAGGAGGGAGTGGTTCCCTGTGGGCTGCTCCTACCCTCCCCAACCCGCCGTCACGGTCGGCTGGACGCTGGCCGGGGGTGTCGCCGGCATATTGGTGACACAGCGGCGGGCCGCCTCGATCTCGGCATCGGTTGCGCCATGGGACCGCGCCCATGTCTCTGCCGCCGCAGCGGAATATTTCGCCACATAGTACCGGACAAGGGTGCAGGAGGCGCGCCGAAACACGCCAGGTTGCGGTTCGCCGGCCATTGCGTCGGGCGCAAAAGCAAGCAGCGCCGCCGTCAGCGCAAAACCCTTGATCAACATCTGGGCTGTCCCCCGTTGTGGAACCAGCCCGGCCAACGCGGAAGCCCCCATTTTGTTCCAGAAAACTAGATATTGCAGGAGCGCGATACGCTCATGGCGCCCGCAGCGCCGCCTTGGCCTGCTGCCGCGTCAGGGCGTTGATGAAGCCGGCACGCGCATCGGAATGGCCCTGCCCGCGCGGCTCCAGCACATGGCGCAGCAGAAACAGGCCGGTCAGCCGAAAGCCGTCCTGGAGATCCTCGTCGGTGAGGTCATCAGCGGCTTCGCCATGGCGCAGGAAGGGCGGCAGCCGCAACAGCCGGTCGCGCCACGGCTCGCCCGCGCCGCGCGACACCGCGCCGCCGGATTTCGGCGAGACGTAGATCAGATCCGTGGTCTCCCCGGTCACCGCGCAGTTTTCGAGTGCCAGCCCGAAGCCGAGCTCGGAGAGCATGGCCAGCTCGAAATGGATGAGATGCACGGCCGCGCTGCCGACGTCGTCGAAATCGTCGAGCGAATGCTCGAGCAGCGCAAAGATGTCCTCGTGCGGATCGCGCTCGGGCAGCAGCCGCGCAATCGAGGCCAGGTGGGTGATGCCATAGACACCATGGGAGGATGCCAGCAGCGTAGCGGCGCGCAGCTTCAATCCCTCGATCGCGTAGGTGCCGAGATGCTCGTCGAGCCGCGCCCGCCACACCGCGCTGACGCTGTTGCCGGGCTGCAGGAGCGGCCGCAGCCGCGAGCTGGCGCCGCCGCGCACCAGGCCGAGATGCCGGCCGTGCTGACGCGTCAAGAGTTCGACGATGGCGCTCGATTCGCCATGCCGCCGCACACCCAGCACGATGCCTTCGTCGGTCCATTCCATGGGGATGAAGCTTATCGCATTTCGAGCTGTCGTAGGGTGGGCAAAGCGAAGCGTGCCCACCCATTTTTCGTGATCGAGAGAGGTGGTGGGCACGGCGCAAGGGCGCGCCTTTGCCCACCCTACGGAACCTCTCGAAATCTAGGCGTTGAACCAGCCCTTCGCATCGCCGGTGAAGGAGAAATACAGCCCCAATGCCGTCAGCACGCAGGAGACGATCTCGATGGCGCTGTCGAGCTCCAGGCCCCGCTCGCCGAGGATCTGAGCAAGCGAGATCGCCGACAGCACCAGCGCCGCCGCCAGCACCCAGCGCGGCCAGTTCTTGCGCCAGCGCGCAGCCAGCCAGACGAAATAGACCAGCAGCAGGATCATCCCGCCGGCGAGCAGCGTCGCCGTCATGATCATCTGCTCGGTCATCTCGATGGAGGGCGTGCGGTCCTGCACCGCCACCGACAGCGAGTCGAGCATCAGCGAGGCATAGAGCAGCGCTTCGAAACGCTGGACGTTGCGGGGCACGCTCATGAAATACCGATCTGTTCTTGCTTATTCTTTGGGGAATTCCAGGCCCATCTCGCGGTAGCGATCGGGGTCGTCACCCCAGTTCTCGCGCACCTTGACGAACAGGAACAGATGGACCGGCACATCCAGGATCTGCATCAGTTCCTTGCGCGAGTCCGCGCCGATCGACTTGATGGTGGCGCCGCCCTTGCCGAGCACGATCTTGCGCTGGCTTTCGCGTTCCACGAAGATCGTCTGCTCGATGCGCACCGACTTGTCCTTGCGCTCCTCCCATTTGTCGGTTTCGACCGTCGACTGGTAGGGCAATTCCTGGTGCAGCTTCTGATAGATCTTCTCGCGCGTGATCTCGGCCGCCAGTTGCCGCATCGGCGCGTCCGACATCTGGTCCTCGGGGTAAAGATACGGGCCCGGCGGCACCATCTCGGCAAGCGTGCTGCGGACGTCGTCGACGCCATCGCCCGAGATCGCCGCGATCATGAAGGTTCTGACAAACTTCATGCGCTCGTTGGCCGCCTGCGCCAGCGCCAGGAGCTTCTCGCGCTGGACCAGATCGACCTTGTTGATGACAAGGATCTTGTCGTGATTGACGCTGGCGGCCTTGGCGAGGATCGCCTCGGCCTCCTCGTCGATACCGGTCTTGGCATCGAGCAGCACGCAGACGAGGTCGGCATCATGGGCCCCGCTCCAGGCGGTCGACACCATGGCGCGGTCGAGCCGCCGCTTGGGCAGGAAGATGCCGGGCGTGTCGACCAGAATGATCTGTGCGTTGTTCTCGATCACGATGCCGCGGATCAGCGCGCGCGTGGTCTGGACCTTGCGCGAGACGATCGTGACCTTGGCCCCGACCAGCGCATTGACCAGCGTGGACTTGCCGACATTCGGCGCGCCGATCAACGCGACGAAGCCGCAGCGCGTCGCGGTGGGCGTCTCGCCGCTTGTTTCAGCCGTCATTGCCACCGCCAACGCCTTCACGTTCGATCATCACTGAAGCTGCTACTTTCTCCGCCGCGCGCTTGCTGCCGCCGATGCCTTCGGCCGGCGCCAGTCCCGGCAGGTCGACGGCGACGCGGAACTGCGGATCGTGATGCGGGCCGGTCCGCTCGACCTCGCGATAAACGGGCGTCGGCAATCCCTTGCCCTGCGCCCATTCCTGCAGCACGGTCTTGGGATCGCGCAACGGGCGCCGCGGCTTGTGCATGCGCTCGGTCCAGTTGCGCTTGACGAATTCGTCCGCCGCCGCATGGCCGCCGTCGAGGAAGATCGCGCCGATCACGGCCTCGCAGATGTCACCGAGGATGGATTTGCGCAGGCGGGCATCGGCGCTGGAGCCGACCGAGCCGAGCTTGATGTCGTCGAGCAGGCCGAGCGACTTGGCAACGTCGGCGCAGCTCTCCTTGCGCACGAGCTCGGCAAGCCGCTTGGACAACTCGCCTTCATCGGCATTCGGGAAGGCATGATAGAGCATGTCGGAGACGACGAGCCCGAGCACGTGGTCGCCGAGGAACTCCAGCCGCTGATAGCTGTCACCGCGCTTGCGCCCGGACTTCAGCGCCGAGACATGCGTGATTGCCTGCATCAAGAGGTTCGGATCAGCGAAGTGGTGGCCGACGCGGGCCTCGAGCGCCGCGTTAGCGTCGGCTGCCGCCTTGGCCTTGTCCTTGGCCTTGTTGCTCCGCGTCCGCTTCTTCTTCGCAGGCGCCTTGCCTTGAGGTCCCTTGCTTTCAGGCGCCTTGCTTTCAGGTGCCTTGCCCTCGGCAGTCTTGCTCGCAAGCGTCTTGGTTGCAGCTTCGCCGTCAGGGGCGGCTTGCGCCTCGATCGATTGGGTCGCGACGTCCTTGGCTTCGTCTTTCATCGGACGATTTTGAAGAAGCGATTCCAGCGCACCGACCACGGCCAGCGCCAGAACATCCAGGCATGCTCGCCCTCGCCGATCGAGAAGAAGATCATCTGGGCGCGGCCGATCAGGTTTTCCGCGGGCACATAGCCGACCTGGCCGAGGAAGCGGCTGTCGGTCGAGTTATCGCGGTTGTCGCCCATCATGAAGAAGTGGCCGGGCGGCACCGTATAGACGTTGGTGTTGTCCATGTAGCCGTTGTCGGCGCAGTCGAGCGTCTCGTAGGAGACGCCGTTCGGCAGCGTCTCCTTCCAGCGCTTCACCCGCGAGATGCCGCCGCCTTCGGAGCCGCACGGATCCTCGCCGACATATTCGCTCATGCGCTGGCGCTCGACCGGGGTGTCGTTGATGTAGAGCAGACCGTCCTTCATCTGGACGTGGTCCCCGGGCAGTCCGATTACGCGCTTGATGTAGTCGGTGCTGTCGTCCTTCGGCAGACGGAACACGACGATGTCACCACGGTTCGGATCCGAGCCCCAGATCCGTCCCGAGAACAGCGGCGGCGAGAACGGGATCGAATAGTGGCTGTAGCCGTAGGAATATTTCGAGACGAACAGATAGTCGCCGACCAGCAGCGTCGCCTTCATCGAGCCGGACGGAATGTTGAACGGCTGAAACAGGAAGGTGCGGATCACCAGCGCGATCAGGAGAGCATGGATCACGACCCGGACCGTTTCGCCGACGCCGCTCTCAGTTTTCGTTCCTGAAGTCACGCTCATTGCTCTCTCAATTCCGGCCGGCGATCACAGAACGCTCTCCCTCCGCGAACGGCCCACCCGGCGCGCGGCCCAAGGAGATTGTCCTGATTCTGATAGTGAGGGCCAATTCCGGCGTAAAGCCGAATTCACCCAGCCTGATTTGCGTCGGCAAACTTTAGACGGTTGTCGCAGGCCACGCAATCAAGGATCGCATCAAGAACTCGCAAGTAATTGACTTCTAACAAGAATTATAAATTTACCACTTGGCATTCAGGGCTTGGCCAGCGGCACGGCGGAAATGATCACGAACGCCTGCGCCAGCGGCCAGTCATCGGTGATCGACAGATCAATCTGGGCCTCGAACCCCTCCGGCGTCAGGGCCTGGAGGCGGGCCAGCGCTCCCCCGGTCAGCCGCATCGACGGCTTGCCCCCTGGCAGATTGATCACCCCCATGTCGCGCCACCAGACGCCCTGCCGGATGCCGGTGCCGAGCGCCTTGGAGCACGCCTCCTTGGCGGCAAAGCGCTTGGCATAGGTCGCCACCACCATCTTCTCGTTTTTGGCGCGCCGCTCCGCCTTGGCGCGTTCGGCGGCGGTGAAGATGCGGTCGAGGAAACGCTCGCCATGGCGCTCGATCACCTTGGCCACACGGGTGATGTCGATCAGGTCGGAGCCGATGCCGATGATCATGCACGGCTCCGGCCGCGATCCATCGCCGCCCGCATCCGGCGCACCGTCTCGGCAAGACCGACGAACAGCGCCTCGCCGATCATGTAGTAGCCGATGTTGAGCTCCATGATCTCGGGTAGCGCGGCAATCTTCTCCGCCGTCGCATAGTCAAGCCCGTGCCCGGCATGGACCTCGAGGCCCGCGTCCTTCGCCAGTTTCACACCCGCCACGATCCGCTGCCATTCCGCCTCGGCCCTGTCGGTGTGGCCGTCGGTGACGGCGTCGCACCAGGCCCCGGTGTGGATCTCGATCACGGGCGCGCGGAGGCGGGCCGCCATCGCGATCTGCGCGGGATCGGCGGCGATGAACAGCGAGACGCGAATGCCGGCATCGTTCAGCCGTGCAATATAGGGCGCGAGCGCATTATGCTGGCCGACCACATCTAACCCGCCTTCGGTGGTCACCTCCTGGCGCCGCTCCGGCACCAGGCACACCGCATGCGGCTTGGTGGCGAGCGAGATCCGCAGCATGTCGTCGGTCGCCGCCATCTCGAAATTCAGCGGCTTGGAGATCTCCGCCTTCAGCCGCGCCATGTCCTCGTCGCGGATGTGCCGGCGGTCCTCGCGCAAATGCGCAGTGATGCCGTCGGCGCCGGCCTCGATCGCCAGCAGCGCGGCGCGGACCGGATCCGGATGGCGGCCGCCGCGGGCGTTACGGACGGTCGCGACGTGGTCGATATTGACGCCGAGGCGGAGCGGAGATGCAGGCATTTCAGAACTCACGAAGTGACGTTTCCCAACTCGTCATGCGCGGGCTCGCCCCGCGCATCCATCTTCTTTGAAAAGATGGGTTGCCGGGTCAAGCCCGGCAACGACGTGCTTCATCCATTAACACGTTCGACTTTGGCGACGACCGCCTTGGCGCGCAGCTGGGCCAGGATCGCGCTCAGATGCTTGAGATCGTAGACTTCGAGATCGATCGTCGTCTCCGTGAAGTCGGGCGAGCGGCGCTGCATGCTGATATTGTCGATATTACCGTCATGCTCGGCGATCACGGTCGCGATCTGCGCCAGCGCGCCGGGCTCGTTGACGTTCTCGACCTTGATACGCGCCGGGAAGCGCTGCGGCGCGGAGTCCTCGATGTCCCAGCGGACGTCGAGCCAGCGCTCCGGCTCCTCCTCGAAATCCTTCAGCGCCGGCGACTGGATCGGATAGATCGTGATCCCCTCGCCCGGCGTGACGATGCCGACGATGCGGTCACCCGGGACGGCACCGCCGTTCGGCGCGAACTTCACCGGCAGGGCGGAATTGTTGCCGCCGATGGGAATCGCAACCGGGCTGCGCGACGGCTCCGGCGACTTCTCCTTGAGCTTGGCCGCGAGTGCACCCTTCTTGATGCCGTACCGCGCGACACGCTCTTCCTTGTAGTCAGGATACATCGCGCGGGCGACATGGGAGGCCTTGATCTCACCGCGCCCCACAGCCGCCATGACGTCCTCGATCGAGGTGCGCGCCAGCCGCGGCAATGCGCCCTTGAGCTTGTCGTCGGCATATTCGATCTTGGCGCGTTCGAACAGGCGCTCGACGATACGCCGGCCGAGGCCGACATATTGATCGCGCACGGCGGTCCGCGTGGCGCGGCGGATCGCGGCACGCGCCTTGCCGGTGACCGCGAGCGTCTCCCAGGCCGAGGGCGGCGCCGACTGCGCTTCCGAGGTCAGCACCTCGACCTCGTCGCCGTTCTGCAACTCCGAGGACAACGGCGCGAACTTGCCGTTGATCTTGCACCCCACAGCGCTGTTGCCGACGTCGGTATGCACGGCATAGGCGAAGTCGATCACATTGGCGTGGCGCGGCAGCGCGATCAGCTTGCCCTTCGGGGTGAAGCAGAACACCTGGTCGTGGAACAGTTCGAGCTTGGTGTGCTCGAGGAATTCTTCCGGGTTGGCGCTCTCCGAGAGAATGCCGATGGTATGGCGCAGCCAGGCGAACGCGTTGGACTCGCGCTTGAGGAATTCGGTCGGCGATCCCACGCCTTCCTTGTAGAACACATGCGCGGCGATGCCGCGCTCGGCGATCTGGTCCATCGCCTCGGTGCGGATCTGCAGCTCGACGCGCTGGTTGCCGGGTCCGATCACGGTGGTGTGGATCGAGCGGTAGTCGTTCTGCTTCGGCGTCGAGATGTAGTCCTTGAACCGCCCCGGCACGACCGGCCAGGTGGTGTGGACGATGCCGAGCGCGCGATAGCAGGCCTCGATGTCGTTGACGACGACACGGAAGCCGAAGATGTCGGACAGCTGCTCGAAGCCGACCGATTTGCGCTCCATCTTGGTCCAGATCGAAAACGGCTTCTTGCGGCGGCCATAGACCCGCGCCCCCAGGCCGCGATGACGCAGATTGTTGGAGAGCTGGTCCTCGATCTCGCCGATCAGATTGCGGTTACGCTCGGCGAGCGCATCGAGCCGCTGCATCACCACCGAATAGGCTTCGGGGTCGAGGGTGCGGAAGGACAGATCCTCCAGCTCCTCGCGCATCTCCTGCATGCCCATGCGCCCGGCCAGCGGCGCGTAGATGTCGAGCGTCTCCTCGGCGATGCGCCGGCGCGATTCCGTCGGCACGAAATCGAGCGTGCGCATGTTGTGCAGGCGGTCGGCGAGCTTGACCAGGAGCACGCGGACATCGTCGGCAATCGCCAGCAGCAGCTTGCGCAGGTTCTCGGCCTGCTTGGCCTCGCGCGAGACCAGCTCGAGCCGCTTCAGCTTGGTCAGGCCCTCGACCAGCGCGCCGATCTCGGGGCCGAAGATCTGGTCGATCTCGGCGCGCGTCGCCTCCGTGTCCTCGATCGTGTCGTGCAGCAGCGCGGCCACAATGGTGGCGTCGTCGAGCTTCAGATCAGTGAGAATCGCCGCCACTTCGAGCGGGTGCGAGAAATAGGGATCACCGGAGGCGCGGGTCTGCGACCCATGCGCCTTCATGGCGTAGACATAGGCGCGATTCAGCAGGTCTTCGTTGGTGTTCGGATTGTAGGACCGCACGCGCTCGACGAGGTCATATTGACGCATCATCCGCGCGCGCGGCTTCGCCAGCCGTGCCACTGGCGCAGTCGGGGCCACGGCAACCGATTCGGTTGCGGCCAGCATCTGCGTGGGTCTGCGGCGTCGATACACCATGCCGTCCTGCCTTCAAACGGACCAGGAAGCGGCCCGTTGTATACATCCTAAGCTCCGATCGCGGCTGCGGCCGATCAATTCACTGACAGCCGCGGCGCGAACGGGCAACGCTATGGTAACCACGAAAACGCCAACAAAAGCAAAGGCCCGAACGCGGGTTCGGGCCTTTGATAAGATCACAAGAAGTCGACGATCGCGAGTAAGACGATTACTCGTCCTCTTCAGGCTGCTCTTCGGGCGGCGCGAGGCCTTCGAGACCCTTCAGGAGCTCCTCTTCGGTCATGCGCTCCACGGCAACTTCGGTATCGTCCGCATCGACGCTTGCGCCGGCGGAGCCGATCAGCGGAACCGTGTCGGGCTCGGGCTCGTCGACCTCGACGAACTTCTGGAGGGAGTGCACCAGTTCCTCGCGGAGGTCCTCCGGCGAGATGGTCTGGTCGGCAATTTCGCGCAAAGATACAACAGGGTTCTTGTCGTTATCGCGGTCAACCGTTAGTTGTGAACCGGACGAAATCATGCGGGCGCGGTGGGCGGCCAGCAGGACCAGGTCAAACCGGTTGTCGACCTTGTCGATACAATCTTCTACGGTGACGCGAGCCATGGACTGTCGCTCCGTTGTGGGTGGGACGAAATATGTGGATGATCGGGGCTAGTTATAGCGGCCGGGCCGATTTCGCAAGGCCAAATTGTGATTTGGCCTCGCCAAACGGCTCTGCTACCCCCACATTGGGGCTGGGATGGGTGGATTCCCGGGCGGCCATGGAAATTGGCGGCGGGTGTAAGCAGGACCGCCATAACTATACCTTGATTGCCCCGACTTCTCCGGATTTGCGGTTTCGACGGGTTTCGGCAGCACTTTGAACTGCGCGGCACGCTGCCGCCGCGCCAACAATAAAACGATCAATCACGAACACACTACGCGAGCAAACTGAATGTCACCTTCCCCTACCAACAAGATCGCGCTCTTCATCGACGGGGCCAATCTTTACGCGACCGCGAAAACCCTCGGCTTCGACATCGATTACAAGCGCCTTCTGAAGGAATTTCAGAGCCGCGGGACGCTGCTGCGGGCGTTCTACTACACAGCAATCATCGAGGATCAGGAGTATTCCTCGATCCGCCCGCTGATCGACTGGCTGGATTACAACGGCTACACCGTCGTCACCAAGGCCACCAAGGAATTCATCGACGCCTCCGGCCGCCGCAAGGTCAAGGGCAACATGGACATCGAGCTCGCGGTCGATGCCATGGAGCTCGCCGAGCACATCGACCAGATGGTGCTGTTCTCCGGTGACGGCGACTTCCGCTCGCTGGTCGAGGCCGTGCAGCGCCGCGGTGTCAGGGTCACGGTGGTCTCCACCATCGCCAGCCAGCCGCCGATGATCGCCGACGAGCTGCGCCGGCAGGCCGACGTCTTCACCGACCTCGTCGAGTTGCAGTCCAAGCTTGGCCGCGACCCGTCCGAGCGCCCCGCCCCGCGCGACCGCGGCGAGCGTGGCGAGGGACGCCACCACGCCCCGCAATTCCTCCAGCGCGCAACCACGATGGCGCCGAGGGGCGATGACGACTTCGAGGAGTGAGGCGGCCCGGTCAAGCCTCAAGGCCCCGACTCTCATCCCCGACCGTGACTGTCCGCTCTGTCCGCGCCTGGTCGCCTTTCGCGAGGCGAACCGCGCGCGGGAGCCGCTTTGGCACAACGCGCCGGTCCCGCCTTTCGGCGACATTACGGCCCGTCTCCTGATCGTCGGTCTCGCGCCGGGGATGCAGGGCGCCAACCGCACCGGCCGGCCCTTCACCGGCGACTATGCCGGCGACCTGCTCTACGCCACGCTGCTGGAATATGGCTTCGCGAAGGGCCGCTATCAGGCCCGGCCCGACGACGGGCTGAAGCTGGTCGACTGTAGAATCGCCAATGCCGTGCATTGCGTTCCGCCGCAGAACAAGCCGCTGCCGGCCGAGATCAACACCTGCCGCCAGTTCCTCGTCGCGAATCTCGAAACCATGCCGAAGCTGCGCGCGATCATCGCGCTCGGGCGGATTGCGCACGACAGCGTGCTCAAGCCGCTGAAGCTGAAGGCATCCCAAGCTCCCTTCGGCCACGGCGCCGTGCACCAGGCCGGCCCGTTCAAGCTCTACGACAGCTACCACTGCTCCCGCTACAACACGAACACCGGCGTGCTGACGCCGGACATGTTCAGATCCGTATTCGCGAAGGTAAAGGCCGATCTCGACTAGGCTTTGGCAGGATTGGCCTTCAGCCAGTCCAGCACGTCGCCGGCGTTCCGGTCCGGCGGGAATACCGGATAGAACACGTGGGTGATCTTGGCGTCGTCAACGATCAGCGCAAGACGCTTGATCAGCGTGAGGCCCGCGACCTCCATGGTCGGCAGATTGAGCGCGCGCGTGAACGCCAGCTTCTCGTCCGAGAGCACGGGGAACGGCAAATGCAGGCGCGAGGCCATCTCGGTCTGGTAGGCGTTGCTCTGCGTCGAGAGGCCGAATACGTGGGCGGCGCCGGCAGCCTTCAACTCCGCGAACAGGTCGCGAAACGCGCAGGTTTGCGGCGTGCAGCCGCGCGCACCCGGGATCATGTCCCAATCGTCGACCAAAGAGATCTTGCCGGGCTCGCCGGTGCGGGGATAAGCGAACACCACGGTGCGACCCGGTAGCGCCGCCAGATTGACCGAGGTGTCATCGGTTGCGAGCAGGCTGATCGCGGGCACCATCAGCCCCTTCAGATGCGCGGCACCGCCATCGTCATCGGGAGCGGGAATCTGGCTCCAGTCGACCTCGAGCAAATTCTTCTGAGACATCTCGTCCTCTTGCCGTCCTCTCAGGCCCTATCCCCTCGCCCGCATCAGGCGGCCCTTCTCACGGCTCCAGTCGCGCTTCTTCTCGCTCTCGCGCTTGTCATGCAGCTTCTTGCCCTTGGCAACCGCGAGCTGCAGCTTGGCCCGACCGCGTTCGTTGAAATAGAGCTTGAGCGGGATCAGCGTCATGCCCTCGCGATCGACCGCGCCCATCAGCTTGTTGATCTGCCGGCGGTGCAGCAGCAGCTTTCGCGGCCGCTTGGGTTCGTGGTTGAAGCGATTGCCCTGGAGATATTCGGGAATCGTGGCGTTGATCAGCCAGATCTCGCCGTTCTTGGAATCGGCGTAGGACTCCGCGATCGTGCTCTTGCCGTTCCGGATCGACTTCACCTCGGTGCCGGTCAGCGCAATGCCGGCCTCGATCGTATCCTCGATGGCGTAGTTGAAGCGGGCCTTGCGATTTTCCGCCATGACCTTGATGGGACGTTCGTTCTTATCGGCCATAGCAGACAAACCTGATCGAGATACGCAGCGAAGCTAACAGATTGGATGAGACGCGCGCGTCACTTCTTGAGGAGATCGCGGATCTCGGTCAGCAGAACGACCTCCGCCGACGGCTTCGGCGGCTCCGCGGGCTTGGCCTCTTCCTTGCGCTTCAACGTATTCATGGCGCGGATCACCAGGAACAGCACGAAGGCGATGATGATGAAGTTGATCGTCAGCGTCAGGAAGTTTCCGTAAGCAAGCACGGCGCCTTGCTTTTTCGCATCCGCTAAGTTGGTGGCGGTCACCGCCTTCGACAAGGGGACGTAGTAGTTCGAAAAGTCGAGGCCGCCGGTCGCCGCGCCGATGACCGGCATGATGATGTCACCGACCAGCGAGGTGACGATGGCGCCGAACGCCGCGCCGATGATGACACCAACGGCGAGGTCGACGACGTTGCCTTTCATGGCGAACTCACGGAACTCCGTGAGCATCTTCCTGCCCCTCTCGTCGACGCTCATGAACGGCTCCCCGGCTGGAAAATCAGTTGATCAGCCCGGCGTGCACCATCGCGCTGCGCACGGCAGCGCGGGTCGGCTCGGACACCGAGACCATCGGCAGGCGCAGCGTCTCGTCGAACTTGCCGAGCAGCGACATCGCGTACTTGATCGGCGCCGGATTGCTCTCGATGAACAGGTTGTTGTGCAGCGGCATCAGCTTGTCATGGATCGCGAGCGCCGCCTTGGTGTCCCCCTTCGCCCACGCCGCGTGGAACTCGGCGCACAGGCGCGGTGCGACGTTCGACGTCACCGAGATGCAGCCGTGGCCGCCATGCGCCATGTAGCCGATGATGGTGGCATCCTCGCCGGAAAGCTGGTTGAAATCCTCGCCCATCGCGGCGCGCTGCTGCGACACGCGCACCATGCTGGCGGTCGCGTCCTTGACGCCGGCGATGTTCTTCAGCTCCCATAGCCGCTTCATGGTGTCGACCGACATGTCAATCACCGAACGCGGCGGGATGTTGTAGATGATGATCGGAATGCCGATCGCGTCGTTGATCGCCTTGAAGTGCTGGTACATGCCTTCCTGGGTCGGCTTGTTATAGTATGGCGTCACCACCAGCACGGCATTGGCGCCGGCCTTCTCGGCGTGCTGGGCGAGCTCAATGGCTTCCTTGGTCGAGTTCGAGCCCGCGCCGGCGATCACGGGCACCCGGCCCTTGGCCTCCTCGATGCACCATTCGACGACCTTTTTGTGCTCGTCATGGGAAAGCGTCGGGCTTTCGCCTGTCGTGCCGACCGGAACCAGGCCGTTGGTGCCTTCCGAAATCTGCCAGTTAACCAGGGAGCGGAACGCCGCCTCGTCCAGCGAGCCGTTTTTGAACGGCGTGACCAAGGCGGTGAACGACCCCCGGAATTTCGTCTTGGCTGCCATGGACTTCCTCCGTACGCGGCGAGTTTTAGAGCAAGCCCTTTCATATCGGGTCTCACCCGCTGGTAAAAGGGCCGCATCCGCGTGACGCACCCGTTTAAGCCGCGATTTTGCCGCGGTGGTGGTGCAAATCCGGCGACGGTAAGCGGCTGTTGGTATTTTGTCCGCATATTCAATCAAATACAGCCAGATCTTGTACACACAGGTCTTGAGCCAATTGACTGATTCGGGGCGACGAACCGCCGTGACCTCCTTATCCCGTTCCGCATGGCGATCTGCCGGTCTGGCGCTGTGCCTGATGGCCGGCCTGTCGGTCGGCTGCGTCGCTCTGGCCAAATCCAGCGAGACGACTGAGGACGGCACCAAGCAACCCGCCAAACAGGCGGCCAAGGGAACCGCAAAGCCAGCCGCCAAGCCGCCCGCGAAGGATACGGCGAAGGCGTCCGCCAAGGAGGCCTCGAAGGGCGCGGGCAAGGACAGCGCCAAGGATACGGCCAAGGATACAGCCAAGGGTGCAAGCAAGGGAACAACTCCGCCGACGGCGAAGGATGCCGCGAAGAAGCCTGCCGGCAAGGACGCCGCAAAGGACAAACCGAAACCCGCAGCTGCAGCCGCGGCACCAAAGTCACGACCAGCCGCTGGCGCGCCTCAGTCCGCGCCGGCGGTGACGGCCACCGTGAGACCGACTGCCCCTGCTCCAGCCTCCGCCAGATCCGTTGCAACGCCCGTGCTCGCGCCTGCGACCCGCCAGCACGCCGCGCCGCGCAAGCCGGTCACGCCGGCCGCCGTCGCTGCGACCTCATCGACGTCGCAAGCCGACAAGGACACGCTGGAGAACGTCATCGAGCTCGTGCGCAAGCGCAAGCCGGGCGATGCCACCAGTTACGCAGATTCGATTTCCGATCCCGTCGCGCGAAAACTCGCCGAATGGATCATCCTGCGCAGCGAAGACAATGGCGCGAGCGTCGAACGCTACCGCGCCTTCCTCTCCGCCAATCCGAGCTGGCCGTCGCAGACCTTCCTGCGCCGTCGCCTTGAAGCTGCGATGTGGGACGACCGGCGCGACGATTCCGTGGCGTGGTCGTGGTTCGAGAACGAATCCCCTGTCTCGGCCAAAGGCCGCTTCGTGCTCGCCAAGGCGATGCTGGCGCGCGGCGACCGCGCCAATGCCGAGCGGCTGGTGCGCGAGGCCTGGCGCAACGATCCGATGTCGGAGGACACCGAGAACAACGCGCTCGACCAGTTCGGCGCGCTGCTGACGCCCGGCGACCAGAAGGCGCGGATGGACACGCTGCTCTATGGCAGCGAGCACGAGGCGGCGATGCGCGCCGCAAGGCGTCTCGGCGCCGGCTATGTCGCGCTTGCGAAAGCCCGCATTGCCTCCTTCAAGAAAGCGCCGAACACGCGCGCATTGCTGGAAGAGGTGCCGCGCGAGCTGCACAGCGATCCCGGCTTCATCTTCAGCAAGATCCAGCTGCTGCGCCGGGAAGAGAAGTTTGCCGAGGCCGCCCAGCTGATGCTGGCGGCACCGAAGGATCCGAACCGGCTCTACAATCTCGACGAATGGTGGATCGAGCGGCGTCTCTTGGCGCGCAAGATGATCGACACCGAGGATTTTCGCAGCGCCTATCTGATCGCACGCGACGCGGCCCTGCCCTCGCGCGACATCTACAAGACCGAGCAGGAATTCACCGCCGGCTGGATCGCGCTGCGCTTCCTCAACGATCCCGCCGCAGCCACCCAGCACTTTGCCCGCATCGGCATCGGCAGCGTCAATCCGACCACGCTGGCACGCGCTGGTTATTGGCAGGGCCGCGCGGCCGAGGCTGCCGGCCGCCAGCAGGAGGCGCGCAACGCCTATGCCCGCGCCGCCGAACAGTCGACCAGCTATTACGGCCAGCTCGCGCGCGCAAAGCTCGGCCTGCCGCAGATCGAGCTGAACAGCCAGCCGCGCGGCCGCGGCGCGGAGCGGCTCGAGATCGTGCGCGCGGCGCAATTGCTCTATGAGCTCGACGAGCGCGAGATGGCGGTTCCCATGCTTGCCGATATGGGCGAGAACGGCGATCCCGAGGCGCTCGCCGGCCTCGGCGAGCTGACCCAGCGCTACAGCGATGCGCGCGGCATGCTGCTGGTCGGCAAGGCCGCGCTCAATCGCGGGCTACCGTTTGACTTCTACGCCTACCCCGTCAACGGCATTCCGCAGTTCACGCAGATCGGCCCCGAGGTCGAGCGCAGCATCGTCTATGCGATCGCGCGGCAGGAAAGCGCCTTCAATCCGGCCGTGGTCTCGCCGGCCCAGGCCTATGGCCTGATGCAGGTGACGCCGGATGCCGCGCGCTATGTCTGCAAGCGGCATGGCGCGACCTACGATCTGTCGCGGCTGAAGAACGATTCCTCCTACAACGCCACGCTTGGCGCGGCCGAGCTCGGCGGCCTGCTCGAGGATTATCGCGGCTCCTACGTCATGACCTTCGCCGCCTACAACGCCGGTCGGGGCAGCGTGAAGAAGTGGATCGACCGTTATGGCGATCCGCGCGACCCCAAGGTCGACGCGGTCGACTGGGTCGAACTGATCCCGTTCTCCGAAACGCGCAACTACGTGCAGCGGATCATGGAGAATCTTCAGGTCTACCGCGCCCGCTTCGGCGGCGGCACGCGGCTTCAGATCGAGGCCGATCTGCACCGCGGCGCCGGCAGCGTGGAGTAGCGGCCGCTCCATTTGCGGACGAGATTTGTGCGGGAACAGGTTCCGATCTCGGCCAGTGTTGCGCAAAGGGCACAAACAAATACCGAAGCGTTCTTATCGTGTTGTTTTGATTTAGCTTTCTGAACTGATGCCGACGCCCACCCGATCTCTCTTGGCAGCAGAAGCGGCCTTGGCAGCGCTTCAGATGGGTTGCTTGCAAAAATCGCTGGGAAAATTCGTGCCCAAACACGCGCTTCGAAATTGACCAGCCCAAGCAATTAGATGCATAAGGCTCGCACCGGAGAGGTGGCCGAGTGGCTGAAGGCAACGCTTTGCTAAAGCGTCATACGGTCTCAAGCTGTATCGAGGGTTCGAATCCCTCTCTCTCCGCCACCCAATTTAATGTCCGGCCCTGACACATGGGTAACAGATTGTACCTGAGACATGGGTGACAAC
>NZ_JACOFQ010000025.1:0-128606 GCF_019455395.1 Bradyrhizobium sp. BR 10261 | reverse complement strand
CGGTCCGGCAGGGGCGGATCACGCCCCACGCGGCAAGCTTGCCGCCGCGCAGCAGTGCGCGGCCGACGTGTCCTGGCGCATCGATCCAGGCGCGCAAGAACGCCGCGCGCGGGGCGGGGAAGACGGTGGCGTCGTCAGCTTGTACAAGCGCAAATGGGATCGTATCGAGCGCAACAATCTCGGCGGGTGGCCTTGGCGGCGATGCAACGATGCCGCCATAGCGGATATTGGGGTAAGCCAGCTGAAAGCCTGACTTCTTATAGTTGTCCTGCTGCGCCACAACGCCGTCGAGCCCGATCACCCGCGCGCCCGCATGCGCGATCGCGGCGTTCCAGATACGCAGGCCGTAGCCTCTGCCACGAAAGCCTGCGCGCACGATGTAGAAGCCGAGGAAGGCGAAGCGTTCGTCATAGGTGACGCAGGACACTGATGCGACCGGCTCGCCGTCGATCTCGCCGACGAAGAAGCCTTTTGCGTCGGGAATCGCGAAGCAGGCGGCGTCTCGCAGGCCGGGATTCCACCCTTCCGCCGCGGCCCAGTCGATGGCGATGGAGATCTCCTCAGGGCGCAGATTGCGGATCTGCAAATCACTCATGTCGTGGTGCCTCGTGACGATGGGCTTATTGGCAGGTCTGGCTTGCGGGCAAGTCTGGCTGTAGAAGGCCAGACGGTAGGCTGAGCCCTAGCAGACTGAATTTGGGTTCGCCTCTACGTTATCACAGGGATGGTCAGTCATGGCAGCAGAGAAGGTCGCGCTCGTCACCGCAGGCGGCAGCGGCATGGGAGCGGGAGCCGCGCGGCGGCTTGCGGCCGACGGTTTTCACATCGCGATCCTGTCATCCTCCGGCAAGGGCGAGGCGCTCGCAGCCGAGCTCGGCGGGTTTGGTGTGACCGGCTCCAATAAGTCGCATGACGATCTGAAGCGGCTCGTCGACGGGGCGCTGGCGAAGTGGGGACGCATCGACGTGCTGGTCAACAGTGCCGGCCACGGCCCTCGGGCGGCGATCACCGAGATCACCGACGAGCAGTGGCACATCGGTCTCGACACCTATCTGCTCAACGTGATCCGTCCTGTCAGGCTGGTGACGCCGGTGATGCAGGCGCAGAAGGGCGGTGCCATCATCAATATCTCGACCGCCTGGGCGTTCGAGCCGAGCGCGATGTTTCCGACCTCGGCGGTGTTCCGCGCGGGTCTTGCCGCTTTCACGAAGATCTTCACCGACACCCATGCGGCTGACAATATCCGCATGAACAACGTGCTGCCGGGCTGGATCGACAGCCTGCCGCAGACGGATTCGCGCCGCGACAGCGTGCCGCTGAAGCGTTATGGCAAGGTCGAGGAGATCGCGGCGACCGTCTCGTTCCTGGCGTCCGAGGGAGCGGCCTACATCACCGGCCAGAACATCCGCGTCGACGGCGGGCTGACCCGCTCGGTCTGAGGCCGGTGCTCAGGCGTGCGCCACCAGCCTCGCCAGCGCAGGCAGGATCCTGTAGCGGGCAATCTCGTGCGGGTAGTCGGCGCGATTGGCGAGCAGTACGATGCCGATCCGGTGCGCCGGCACGAGGCCGATATAGCCCGATGCGTTGTTGAGGCCGCCCGGCTTGTCGACGATGGTGATGCCGGGCAGGTGGACGGTCTCCCAGGCCATGGCCTGGCCGAAGGTCGCCTGCTCGTATCTCTGATCGACGTGGAAGGCTTCGCGCTGCGTCATGCGCAATGCCTCCCGAAGACGCGGGTCAATGCTGCGGTCGTCGACACAGGCGGCGACGAATGTCGCAAGATCGCGCGCGGACGAGAACATCTGGCCCGTGCCGGGGAAGTCGAAATAACTCTGCTGGCCTCCGATCGGCCCGATCGCGCTGCCCTGGTCGGAATAGCCCTGCACGACGCGCCGTATTGTGGCCTCGTCCATGACCGCGCGATTGTCCGGTCCTCGTTCGGGAACGGACGTTGCGCGCATGCCGAGCGGCTTGAGCACGCGGCTTTCGATCAGCCCGGCGATCGGCGTGCGATAGCAGCGCTCGAGCACGAGCTGAAGCAGGACGTAGCCGGCGTGGCTGTAGATGCGCTGCTTGCCCGGCGCGACGCCTGCGGGCGGCACGAAGGCATTGAGCATCGCGATGAACTGCTCCTGCGAATAGGACTCGTTCGGCCAGGGCGGGTGATCGGTCGGCAGCAGCAATCCTGATGTGTGGGTGGCGAGCTCGCCGAGGGTGACGTTGCGGATATAGTCACCGCCGAGTTCCGGCAGATATTTCGGTACGGGATCGTCGAGCCTGAGCTCGCCGCGCAGCGCGCCTGATGCCACCAGCGCGGCCTCGAACGGCTTTCGCAACGAGGCGAGGTTGAACAGCGTGTCCGGTGTCACGGGCCGCCTGGTTGCGGCGTCGGCAAGGCCGTAGCTGAAGAATTCGACATGGCGGCCGGCATAGAGCGCGGCGGCGAGGCCGCCCGGATGATCCGGCGTCGCGGTGGGCGCGAGCTCGGCCGCGACGATGTCGCGGATCTGGGCGATCATGTCGGAATCCGCCAGGGCACGGCCCGGCCTCGCCAGCGCGACCGCCAGGGGAACCAACGCGGCGCGGGCGAGAGATCGCCTCGTAATGTGTGGGGAGGTGACAATAGGCGGCACGTGCTCGATCTGATCATGCGGTGCGCCCCCGAATGTTGTTCTAGCGGGGAGGGCTGCGCATCCCAATTCACGATTGCGCGCGCAGGTTCCGCTTCGGGCTACAGCAAATACTTAGCTTCTGAGCTAACAATCATTGACGCCCGCTCGCGACACGGTTATAGTTAGCTTCATGGCTAATCAATTATCCCGGCTCGACCAGGTTTTCGCGGCCCTCGCCGATCCGACGCGGCGGGCGATCGTGATGCGGCTGTGCACCGGCGAGGCCTCGGTCGGCGAGCTGGCCGAGCCGTTCGACATGGCGCTGCCGAGCTTCATGAAGCACATCCACGTGCTGGAGCTGAGCGGCCTCGTGCAGTCGGAGAAGTCCGGCCGCGTGCGCACCTGCCGCCTCAGCCCCGAGGCGCTGGTCGGTGCGGAAGACTGGTTCCAGCACCAGCGCGCGATCTGGGAGGCGCGGCTCGACCGCTTCGAGGCTTACGTGATGAAGCTCAAGCAGGAGAGGGCGGCCGCCAAGCGGCCGTCCAAAACGACAGAGAAGACAACCAACAAGCCAGGCAAACGGAAAGGGACCTGACGATGACGAATGCTGCCCTGTCGCAATGGTCGATGGACCGCGAGATCGTGATGTCGCGCGTGATCGACGCGCCGCGCGATCTGGTGTTCGAGGCGTGGTCCGACCCGAAACATCTGCCGCAATGGTTCGGGCCGAAGGGCTTCAAGATCGAGACCTTCGAGATCGACGTGCGGGTCGGCGGCGTCTGGCGCTTCAACATGATCGGCCCTGACGGCACCGTCTATCCGAACCGCATGCGCTTCCGCCGCATCGAGCGACCGTCCCTCATGGAGATGGACCACGGCGTCGACCAGGACGATGATCCCGGCATGTTCCGCTTCACTATCACCTTTGCCGAGCAGGCCAACGGCAAGACCGTGCTGATGATGCGGCAGCTGGCAGCGAGCACCGAGCAGCGCGATGGCATGATCGGTTTCGGCGCCGTCGAATACGGCTACCAGACGCTGGACAAGCTTGCGGCCTATGTCGAGGGGCTGAGGAAATAGATTTCGACGGGATTCGGGGGCGCCTCGAAGTGGCGTCCCCGGAATAGACTTGGAAACGCCGGCGACTTTGCGATTATGACAGCGCGCCCAGGCCAATTATGACAGTGGCGTCACTCAGATTTCTGTCGCCGGGAACGAAGGATTTATGACAGAATTGCTACCGTTGGATGTCAAGACGACTACGACGGAGCGGTTCATGTTGCAGTGGCAGGCACGGTCAAATCCCCTGGCGTGGTGGTGGGGGTCCCTGACGCTGGTCAGCGCTGCGAATATTCTCGTCTGGTTCATGCTGTATCGCGAATTCTATCCGAACGTCGCCGGCAGAGTCGGCGGCGGCTCGGATATCGGGCTGATGTTCGTGCTCTGCGCGGCCTATGTGTTCGGCTGTGCCTTCCGCTCGGTATTGCCGCGCGCCGACGTGCAGCGCATCTGCCTGTTCGACACCTGGCTGTCGAGCGTGTTTGTCGGCCGCACGGTCGCGACCGTGGCTGAAGTCTGCTTCGCCGCGCAGTGGGCGATCATCCTGCATCAGCTCGGCCGGATGACGGGCGCCGACACCGCGGTGAACATCGCGCTGGTGATCGTGCCTGTTATCATCATCGCGGAGTGCTTCTCCTGGTACGCGGTGGTGACGACCAGCTTTCTCTTCAACGCGATCGAGAACTCGCTGTGGGCGGTGACCTTCTTCCTCGCCGGCATCGCGCTGTGCCGCCTGACTCCGGAATTCCAGGGCGTGGTGCGCTGGGCGCTGATCGCGGGCGTCGTCGGCATCGCCTGCTTCCTCGCCTTCCTCGTCACCGTCGACGTTCCCATGTATCTCAGCCGCTGGCGGGCAGGGCACGCCGAGGGCGGAAGAGTTTTGGGGCTCCTCGAAGGCCTGCACGACGTCGCGACGCGATGGGTGGTGACCCACGACATCGCGCATTGGAAGGGCGAGCTGACCTGGATGTTCCTTTATTTCAGCGCCGCCGTATGGTCGAGCCTCGCGCTCTGCGCGCTCTATGCCATGGAAGGCTATCTCACGCGGTATCTGGCCTGAGGGCTATTTCCCGACCAGGCTGCACTTGCTGCGGTCGAGCGGTCGGAAGGCCTGGTCGGGCGGAATGGTCGCGACCAGCTTGACGAAGTCCCACGGGCCCTTGGATTCCGCTGGCGTCTTGACCTGCACCAGATAGAGATCGTGCACCATGCGCTGGTCCTCGCGGATGCGGCCGCTCGTCGTGTAGGCGTCCGACACCGGCGTCGCCTTCATCTTTGCCATCACGGTCGCGCTGTCGTCGGAGTCCGTATCCTTCACGGCTTGCAGATAGTGGCGCACGGCGGAATAGACGCCGGCCTGGATCTGCGAGGGCATCGCCTTGCGGCGGGCATAGAACGCATCGGAGAATTTTCGCGCGGCCGGCGAGACGTCCTCGAAGAACGAGGTGACGATGAGATCGCCGCGCGTCGCCTTCAGGCCGACCGCCTCGATATCGACGTTCTGGAACGACATCGGCACGATCTTGATGCCTTGATCTGCAAGGCCGAATTCCTCCGCCTGCTTGATGGCGGTGGCATTGTCGCCGGCGACGTTGATCGCCAGGATCTTGGCGCCAGAGGACTGCGCCTGGAGCAGGAACGACGAGTAGTCGGGCGTGCCGAGCTGCGCCTTGACGCTGCCGGCGACCTTGCCGCCGAGTGCGGCGATGCGGTCGCGCGCGGTCGCCTCGATGGAGTGGCCGAAGGCGTAGTCGCCGGTGATGAAGAACCACGGCTCCTTGCTGGTCTGCATGACGCCGGAGACGACCGCGGTCGCGGTGGAATAGGCGTCCTGGGTCCACTGCACGCTCGACGGCGCGCAGGCCTCATCGGTGAGCTGGTTGGCGCCGGCGCCGGAGATCAGGAAGATCTTTCCGTTGCCGCGCACCAGCTCCTGCACGGCGAGTGCCGCGCCGGAGCTGCCGCCATCGGCGATCGCCTGCACCCCGTCGCTGAACCATTTTCGCGCGAGCGAGGCCGCAAGATCCGGCTTGTTCTGGTGATCGGCCTGCAAAATCTCGATCGGCTTGCCATTGATCTTGCCGCCGAACTCTTCTGCCGCCATCCGCGCCGCCTCGACCGAGCCGGGGCCCATCGCGGTCGCGAAGATGCCGTTCATGTCGGTGAGGACGCCGATGCGGACGGCATCGCCTTTGATATCGGCGCGGGCAGTGCCCGCCAGCGCCAATGTGATCAGCAAGATGGCGGTAGACGGGGTGCGGATGATGGCCATGGCGTTTCCTGATTTTATCGTTGATGGATCGGCTGCAAGGTCAGGCCGCCTCGGCGACGACCTTGTTGCGCAAGATTCCGATGCCGGAGATTTCGACCTCGACGGTGTCGCCGGGGCGCATCCACAAAGGCGGCGTGCGCTTGGCGCCGACGCCGCCAGGCGTGCCTGTCACGATGACGTCGCCGGGGGCGAGCGGGCAGATCGTCGAGATGTAGGCGATCAGCTCTGGCACGGCGGTGATCAACAGATCCGTCGTCGTGTCCTGCACCACGGCGCCGTTGAGCCGCGTCTGCAGCGTGAGCCTCGACGGATCGGGAATCTCGTCCGTCGTCACCAGCCAGGGGCCGAAGCTGCCGCTCTCGGCAAAGGTCTTGCCGGAAAGGAACTGGCTGGTGTGGCGCTGCCAGTCGCGGATGCTGCCTTCATTGTAGCAGGCATAGCCGGCGATGTGTTGAAGCGCGCCGCTCGCGGAGATATGGCGGCCCTGCTTGCCGATCACGAGTGCGAGCTCACCTTCATAGTCGAAATCGTCGCTCACTTTCGGCTTCACGATCGGCTGCAGATGGCCGACCTGACTGCAGGGGAAACGGACGAACAGCGCTGGTTTCTCAGTGACGGTGCGCCCGGTTTCGGCGACGTGGTCGCGATAATTGAGGCCGACGCAAATAATCTTGCCGGGATCGGGAATGACGGGCGCGAAGCTGATCGCGTCGAGCGGATGATCCGGCGCCGTGGACGCAACCAGCTTTGCCGCTTCTGCGATACGGCCAGTTTCGAGCAACTGCCGCAGGCTGGTGCATCCTGCCATACGCGTGCCGAGATCGACGACGCCGTTGTCCTTGACGGCTCCGAAGGAGGCGCGGCCGTTGGCGATGAAAGAGAGCAGCTTCATGACGTATCCTGTGTGGGGTCAGGCCGCGGACGGCACTTGGGTTGGAGGCGCAATGGTGGCGACAAGCCGGTCGAGCTCGGCATCGTTGCGCGCGGCGCCGCGGATGTAGCGGTCGGGACGAACCAGCGCGGCGACGATGCCGTGCTCGCGCAGCCAAGGGCCGATGCCGTCGGCATCGTCGTTGGTGAGGATGTTGATCCCCGGCTGTGAATGAGCAAAGCGCGCCCCGCTTTCGACAATCAGCAGGTGGCTGTAACCAATCCGATCGTCGCTGCGGCTGCCGTCCTTCAGCGTGAATTGCGGCGCGAGATGACCGGTGAGCGGCAGATCGCCAAGCGCAAGCCCGGGGCCGAGCAGGGGCTTTTTGACCTCAAGTTTGACTGGCGCATTCTTGCGCGCCTGCCCGGCGGCGAGGCCGGCTTCGATCGCCTTGGTGTTGATGACGCCGCCGAGGCGGATGGCGAGTTCGATGAACTCGCGGACATGCGGCTGGCGCTCGCTCTGATAGGTGTCGAGCAGCCTGGCATCGGCGCCGCCGCTGACGACGCCGGCCAGCTTCCACGCAAGATTGGCGGCATCGCGGATGCCGGCGCACATGCCTTGGCCGAGGAAGGGCGGAGTCTGGTGCGCCGAATCGCCCGCAAGCAGCAGGCGGCCGTTCCGCCATTGCTGCGCGATCACGGAATGAAAGGTGTAGACCGCGGCGCGCTCGAGTTCGGCATCATCAGGCGTGATCCAGCGCGACAGCAGCTCCCAGACCTTGGCGGGCTGCGCGACGTCGTTCGAATCCTCGTCCGGGAGAACCGTGATCTCCCAACGCCGCCGCGAGCCGGTGCCGCGGACATAGGTCGCCGGCCGCTTGGGATCGCAATGCTGAAGGCTGTAGTCGCCGAGATCGTCGCGCTCCCGCTTGAGCAGCGCGTCGATCACCAGCCAGCGCTCGTGAAAGCCGAGATCGTCCATGCCGGAGCCGATGAAGCGGCGCACCAGAGATCGCGCGCCGTCGCAGCCGATGACGTAACCGGCGCGGACCTCGCTGAGCTTGCCGTTGGAGAGGTCCTCAAAGCGGACCCGCACGCCGCTCTCATCCTGGTCCAGGGCAAACACATCGCAGCGGCTGCGCAAGCTGACATGCGGCCAGCGCGCGAGGCCTGAGATCAGCACGTCTTCCAGGTCAGGCTGGTGGAACCGATAGCTGAGATTCCAGCCCATCGGCGTCAGGGTCTGCGGCCGCGACCAGTCGAGCAACATTTTGCCGTCGGCATCGAGGAACAGCATGCCGGGGCTGAGGATGAGATGCGGCAGGATGGCCTCGGCAAGGCCAATGGTCTGGAACACCCGCATGCATTCGTCGTCGAAATGCACCGCGCGCGGCAGATGATAGGTTCGCGCCTCGCGCTCCAGCACCAACGTGCGGACGCCGCAGAGGCCGAGCAGGTTGGCCAGCGTCGCACCGACCGGCCCACGGCCGACGATCACGACGTCAAACTCTTCAGGTGCGGATTTATCTTGCATGGGGCTATCTCTTCCCCATCAGGCGCCACCGCTTCAACGGCGCCGGCCGAAGTGTCCGCCCAGCGGACGGCCCTACACCTCGACCGGAATGGCCGCGGCCGTCTCCTGAAGCCGGCTGACGAATTGGTTCGTTGCTTCCTCGATGCCCAGCGCCGAGCGGATCCAGATGATGGAGATGCAACCGTAGACCGCATCGTTCCGCACGATGGGGACGGCGATCGATGCCGTCTTCGGATTGTATTCTCCCTCGCTGCGGATGGCGTAGCCTTGCGCCTGCGTCTGCGCGATCATCTGGTCGAGGCGGCGCTGGTCAAGGAAGGGGCGGTCGTCGGCTTCGTCGATGCGGCGGAGATGGCCGATGATGAGGTCGCGCTCGCGGGCGGGGCAGGCGGCCAAATAGGCCCGGCCTGCGGAGGTCCGCAGCATCGGCAGGCGCTTGCCGATCATGCCGCGGTCGATCGAGAGCGGGCTGCGGGAATGCGTGGTCTCCTGCACCACCATCGCGGCGTTCTCGTAAGTGGAGAGATCGACCGGCCAGACCAGGGTTTTGCTGAGCTCGGCCAAATAAGGCGCCGCCGCCTGGCAGATCACCACGCCGGGGTCGTAGCCATCGCCAAGGCTTAGGGCGAGCCGGGTGACGCGAAAGCGGTCGTCGCTGGCGCTGCGGGCGACATAGCCGAGTTCCTCCAGCGTTTCGAGCAGGCGATAGACTGTCGGGCGAGGCAGGTCGAGCGCGCGGGCGACATCGCCGGCGCGGATGCCGCCGGAGCGGTTGACCTCCTGCAGCACGTCCAGACCGCGCTTGAAGGCGCGGACGCCTTCCGACTGCCGCGGTTGGCCGGTCCGCGTCCGCTCCTTGGACACTTCGTGTTTTCTCCCTTGTGGCCGATCGCGACGCGACTATCGTCTTTGCGAACGCGAAGCGATTGCGCCACCGTAGGATCGCGCGCGACCGGTATCAAGTTCGCCGCACTGCGGCGAAGGCGGTGCTCTCGGGAGGAATTCGATGGAAATCACCGCGCTCGGCTATATCGGCATCAATTCGTCGCAGCTCGATCAGTGGGGCCAGATGGCAACTAGCCTGCTCGGGATGCAGCAGGTCGATCGCGGCGGCAAGATGCGCGCCTTCCGCATGGACGACCGCAAGCAGCGCCTGATCGTCGACGGCAGTAGCGATGCCGGCCTTGCGGTCATGGGCTGGGAGGTTGCCTCGACCGCGGAGCTCGACCAGCTCGCCGGCCGGCTGGAAAGCCATGGCGTCAAGGTCACGCGCGGCTCGCGCGCGCTGGCTGACGAGCGGCATGTCGCCGAGCTCATCACGTTCGCTGATCCCGCCGGCAACAGGCTGGAAGCGTTCTGCAGGCCCGAGCTTGCGAGCGAGCCGTTCAAGCCGGGCCGCCCCATCTCGGGCTTCCGCACCGGCGCGCTCGGCATGGGACACGTGGTGCTCAACGTCGAGGACGTCGAGTCGTTGCTGCCGTTCTATCGCGACGTGCTCGGCTTCCATGTCTCCGATTTCGGGTTGAAGCCGTATGGCCTCTATTTCTTCCACGTCAATGGCCGCCACCATTCCTTTGCGATGGTTGGCTCGGGACGCAAGGCGATGCATCACTTCATGATCGAGCTCGGCAGCCTCGATGATGTCGGGCAGGGCTACGACCTCGCGCAGATGGACGACGGGCGCATCGCCTATACGCTCGGCCGTCACACCAACGACCACATGACCTCGTTCTATGTGAACACGCCGTCCGGCTTCTTCATCGAATATGGCTGGGGCGGACGTGTCATCGACCCCCAGACCTGGCAGCCGCACGAGACCTTCGACGGTCCGTCGCTCTGGGGCCACGAGCGGCTCAACATGCCGGATGAGCAGCGCAAGCGCCTGCGCGACATGCGGATGGATGCGGCCGCGCGCGGCGTGCGGGTTCCCGATCCGCGCGTGCCGCCGCTGAACTGCGCCTGGCTGGATCAGGTGGTCGCGCGTGAATGATCGGCTCAGGCTGCGCCGAGATCGGGCTCCGTCAGTATGCCCTGGCGCAGCGCCAATCGGACCAGCTCGATGTCGGAGCCGACGCCGAGCTTGTCCTTGATCAGCGAATGCAAATTGGCGACCGTTTTCGGACTGACGTGGAGCGTCTCGGCGATCTGCTCAGTCGTGTTCTCGGCGAGCAGCAGCCGCAGTACCTCGAACTCCCGCGGCGTGAGGACATCGGCGGCGGAGCTTTCGCCGCCGAGCCGGCTCAGCGCCAGCTCGTGATCGATATCGGGGCTGATCGCGATCTTGCCGGCGAGCACGTCCATCACCGCACGCACCAGCGTCTCCGGTGGGCTGGTCTTGGTGACGTAACCCCGTGCGCCGGCGCGGATCGCCTGCACCGCAAACCCGGCATTCTCATGCATGGTGAAGACGAGGATTTTTGCCGCCTTGTCCCATTGTCTGATCCGCCTGACCGCCTCGACGCCGCCAATGCCGGGCATGCTGAGATCCATGATGACGAGGTCGGGCGCTTCTGATTTGAACAGGCGATAAGCCTCCGCGCCATCGCCGGCCTCGGCAATGACGCGAAGTCCCGGCTGCTTCTGCAGCACGGAGCGATAGCCTTCGCGGACCACCGAATGGTCGTCGACCAGCAGGATCGTCGCGGTCATGCCGCGTGCTCCAGCGCCTGCGGCCCCGCTGATGCGAGCGGAATGACGACGCGCAGCGCGGAGCCGCCTGCGGGGCCGGCTTCAAAGCTCAGCCGGCCGCGCAGTGCCGCGACACGCTCGCGCATGCCGAGCAGACCCATGCCTGATTTCGCGACAGGATCGGTCGAGCGTCCGTCATCGTCGATGGCGAGCGCGATCTCGCCTTCATGCATGGTCAGCTCGAGATTCACCTTGGTGGCGCCGGCGTGCTTGGCGGCGTTGGTGAGCGCTTCCTGCACGATGCGGTAGAGATTGGCGCTGATCGAGGCCGGCAGCGTCTCGAACGTGCCGTCGAAGCGAATGGCAAAGCGCGTCTCGCCCCGGCTGCGTCCGTTCCAGCCTGCAACGAGGCCTTCGAGACTGGCGACGAGGCCGAGCTCCTCGACATCCGGCGGTCGCAGCCGGAACAGCGCGCCGCGCAGCGTCTCCATCATACCCGATGCGGTCCGCGCGATGCCGTCGCATTCGCCGAGCAAGGAGGGGCAGTCCTGCGCGGCGGTCTGGCGGGCGGAGGAGGCGAGGGCGCGGATCGCAGCGAGAGACTGGCCGAACTCGTCGTGCAGCTCGCGGGCGAGGTGGCGCCGTTCCTCGTCCTGGAGCGCGATCAGCTTTCGTGTCAACTCGGCGCGCTCGGCGAGCGCGGTGTCGAGGCTTTCGGCGAGATGGTTGAAGACGTCGCGCACCGCCGAGAGCTCGGCGAGGTCGAATGGCGGCAGCCGCGTTGTGAGGTCGCCGGCGGCAATCCGCTCGAGGCCGGTGCTGATCAAGCGGGTAGGGCGCAGCGCGCGTGCCAGCGCGGCATAGACCAGCACGCACAACAACGGCAGGGCAATTGCAAGCGCCAGCATCAGACGGCCGGCCTCGTGCCACGCCTCGGCCGTCTGCACCGCGGGGTCGACCGAGACCACCGCCTCGCCCAGCCTGCTTCCGCGCAGCATCACCGGCCGTGCCGCCTCGCGGCCGGGGGCGAACAGGCTATGGTAGAACGCCGTAAAAATCTGCGGCGGCGGGTCGGCCGTGACGGGCGCGCCGCTGCAGAAGCGCTGGATCATTTCGCCGCCCGGCCCCCGGAAGGCGAGGCACAGGCCGGGCGTCATCACATAGGCCGAAACAGGATCGAGGTTGGGAAAGTCCGGGCGCGGGTTCGCGGTCCAGAGCACCTTGCCTTGTTGCAGCTCCAGCGTCTTTGCGACGATGGCGGCAATAGCGTCGATGCGCGCATGTGCGGCGCGGTCCGCCGTGATCAGGAAATAGGCCGATATCGCGGCGAAGCAGGCGGCCGATATGGCGGCCATGCGCAAGGTCAGGCGGACCTTGAGATCGAATCTCGGACGGTTCCACATCGGCGCGCACCTGATGCGAACGGGATTGTCGCCTGCGCATTATCCGGCAGAACCCTGCCTGCGCAAAGCGCCACTCTTGCCGCGGTGCAACGTCGTGAAATTTTCCCGGTAACGGCCGGGAAAGCCACTGCTGCGAGGCTTCGCTGGCGCAGCCCTGAAGCCGGCCTGCCCTCAGAACGTCAGCTGCACCTTCATCGATTGCGAGCGGTCGCTGGCGAGCTCGAACGCGGCGACCGCGTTCTCGAACGGCATGGTGGCCGTGATCAGCGGCTTGACGTCGATCAGGCCCTCGCCCATCAGCCGCACGGCCAGCTCGAACTCGGGATCGAAGCGGAAGGTGCCCCGAAGCTGCAATTCCTTGGCGACGATGGAATTGATCGGCAGCGTCATCTCGCCGCCGAGGCCGAGCTGGACCAGTGTGGCGCCGGGGCGGAGCACGTCGAGCGCGATTCGCAGCGCGGCCTGATTGCCGGAGGCTTCGAACAGCGTGTCGAACACGCCCTTGCCGGCGCGCCAGGGATCGAGCGCGGTGGCATTGGTCGCGACGTTGATGGCGTGCGTGGCGCCGAGCTTTTTCGCGACGGCCAGTGGAACGTCGGCGACATCGGTCACCACGATCTCGGAGGCGCCACCGAAGCGTGACACCAAGATCATCAGCGCGCCAATCGGGCCGCAGCCGGTGATCAGCACGCGCTTGCCGAGCAGGGGGCCGGCCTGCTTGCCGGCGTGCAGGCAAACCGCGAGCGGCTCGGCCACAGCGGCTTCCGCCAGCGATAGCTTGTCGGAGATCGGAACTGCCTGCGTCGCATCGACCGTGATGAACTCGCGGAAACCACCCTGGACATGGGGAAAGCGCATCGCGCTGCCGAGGAAGCGCATGTCGAGGCACTGGTTGCGCATGCCCTCCTGGCAATGCAGGCACTGGCCACACGGCTTGCTCGGATTGACCGCGACGCGGGTGCCAGCCTTCACACCGGTGACGCCGTCGCCGACCGCCGCGACCACGCCGGCGATCTCATGCCCCAGCGCCATCGGCTGCTGGATGCGCACCACGCCGAAGCCGCCGTGATGGTAGTAGTGCAGGTCGGAGCCGCAGATGCCGCCATTGGCGATCTTGACACGGACCTCGCCCGGGCCGGGCGCGGGATCAGGATAATTGTCGATCCGCAAATCCTTTGGGGCGTGAATGACGACGGCGCGCATGTGCTGTTTCCTTGTTCGCGATTACATCGCGGCGATCATGCCGCCATCGACATAGATGATCTGGCCGTTGACGTAAGTGGAGGCATCCGAGGCGAGGAAGATCGCCGCGCCCACCAGCTCGTCCGGCTTTCCCCAGCGCTTGGAGGGGATGCGGCCCATCAGCCAATTGTTGAAATCGGGATTGTTGACCAGCGCCTCGTTCATGTCGGTGAGCATGTAGCCGGGGCCGATCGCATTGGCCTGGATGCCGTGCTGGGCCCATTCCACCGCCATCGAGCGGGTCAGGTTCTTGATGCCGCCCTTGGCCGCGGTGTAGGGCGCAATCGTTGGGCGCGCCAGCTCGCTGCCGAGCGAGCCGATATTGATGATCTTGCCGCGCTTGCGCGGGATCATGCGCTTGCCGGCCTCGCGGCCGATCACGAAGGCGCTGGTGAGATCGGTCTCGATCACCTTGCGCCATTCGTCGGTGGTGAATTCCGCCAGCGGCTTGCGGTGCTGGATCCCGGCATTGTTGACGAGAATGTCGACCGCGAGCTCTTCGCGGTCGAAGCGCTCGAAGGCTGCGATGATCGCAGGCTCGTCGGTGACGTTGAAGGCCGCGCCTTCGGCCTGATGGCCGGCCGCGCGAAACTCGGCGACGGCCTGCTCGACACGCTTCGGGTCGACACCGTTGACGATGATTTTCGCGCCGGCCTTGGCCATGCCTTCGGCGATGGCGCGGCCAAGCCCGCGGGAGGAGCCGGTCACGAGGGCGGTGCGGCCGGAAAGGTCGAACAGGGCGGTGCTCATCTCAAATAATCCTCAGGCGTTGGAGCGGCGCACGATCAGGTCGGAGCGCTCGAAGACGGCGGGCAGAAGGTCGACGCCAAGGCCGGGACCTTCCATCGGGAAGACGTAGCCGTCCTTGATCACGGGCATCGTGGTCACGAGCTCATTGTACCAGCCCTTGTAGAAGGCGCGCACCGATTCCTGGATCAGGGTGTTGGGCTGGCTGAACGACATGTGGATGGCGGCGATGAAGCCGATCGGGCCGATGCAGTCATGAGGCGCAAAAGGCCGGTGATAGGTCTCGGCCATCGCGGCGATCTTGCGACCTTCGGTGAGGCCGCCGGTCCAGCACAAATCCGCCATCACCACATGCATGGCGTCGCGGTCGAGCATGTCCTTGTAGGGGAAGCGCGAGCCCAGCGTCTCGCTGGCGCAGACCCAGACATCGGTCGAGCGGGCGTATTCAGCGAGCGCCTGCGGCGAGTTCATGCGGATCGGGTCTTCGTACCAGGTCGGCTTGTAGGGCTCGAGCGCGCGGGCGATCTGTTTTGCGGTCGGCAGATTCCACAGCGAGTGGAGCTCGACCATGATCTCCATCTTGTCGCCGACCGCTTTACGGATCTTCTCGAACGGCTCGATCGCCTGCTTCATCTGCGCGGCAGTGATGTAGAGTCCCTTGTTCTCCTGCGCCGCCGGATCGAACGGCCAGATCTTCATGGCGGAGATGCCGCTTTCCAGGAGGCTCTCGGCCAGCGCATCGGCGCGGTTCATGAAGCCGTCGAGATCTTCGTAGGGTCCCTTGGATGCACCGAGATTCCAGTTCGAGACCGGGCTGATATTGGTGGAGCGGACATATTGCGTGCCGGCGCAGGTGTTGTAGATGCGCTGCTTGTCGCGGCAGAGGCCGCCGAGCATCTGGTGCACCGGCTGGCCGCAGACCTTGCCGAACAGGTCCCATAGCGCGATGTCGATCGCTGAGGCTGCACGATATTCGACGCCGGTCGAGGACTGCGCCATCGGCAGGTTCAGCATGTCGCGATGGATGGCCTCGATGTGCAGGGGATTGCGGCCGAGCAGGCGGCCGGCAAAGGTGTCGTGGATCTGCGCTTCGACTGCGCCCGCGCCATAAAAAGTCTCGCCGAGACCGATCACGCCGCTATCGGTGTGAACGCGCACCCAGATGACGTTGGAGAATTCCTCGGTGCGCAGCGTCTCGATCGACGTGATCTTCACGGCAAGTCCTCCCGTCAAAGGCGCCTCGCGCCGTCGTGTTTTCATTTCGCACCGCAACATATTGCAGCGTCGGCGAAAGTCTTACCGCTGCTTGTAATATATCACAACATGTTTTAAGGGTGCCACAAATAAGGCGCCGCCCTGCAATGCGAGAGCGCAGGCGGACGGGAGGACATGCGATGGCACGGCGCAAGCGCGCGCTCGAGGTGGTGAGACCGGAGGACGGAGAGGGCAAGCCCTCGCGGCGCAATCGTCTCAACTTCTTCGAGCTGGCCTATCAGCGGATTGAAGAGCTGCTGGTTCATTGCGAGCTCAAGCCCGGCCAGTTCATGACCATGCTGGAATTGCAAGAGATCACCGGCTTCGGCCGCACGCCGGTGCACCACGCCGTCAATCGTCTGTCCGCCGACACGCTCATCATCATCCGTCCGCGCCACGGGCTGCACATCGCGCCGATCGATCTCGCGCGCGAGCGCATGCTGCTGGGCCTGCGCCGCGACATGGAGCGGTTTGTCATCCGCCTCGCGGCCGATCGCGCCAGTCTCTCGCACCGCAATCAGGCGCTGCATATCGAGCGCCTGCTTCGTGAACGCCGCGCCACCCTGACCCTGGACGAGTTCAACAGCCTCGACCGGCGCATCGATGCGCTGGTGCTGGAAGCGGCCGGCGAGCCGTTCCTGGTGCACACGCTGCGGCCGCTGCACACGCTGTATCGCCGCATCGGCTACATCCATCACCGTTTCATGCCGGGACAGGCCGATCTGTCAGGAACGATCGATCATCATCTCGGTATTCTCAATGCAGTTGCGAACCGCCGCGTCGAGGATGCCGTGAAGGCGAGCGACGCCTTGATCGACTACATGGGCGAGATGTTCACGGGCATGGAGGCGGGCATCGATCCGCGCCTGCTCGATTGCAGTATCGAGCCGCTGCTCGGCGCCTAGAGAGTTTTGAAGAGAGGACCAAACATGCAGACAATGGCCATGCCACAACCGACCGCGAGCGAAACCGCGGTCCGCTACCTCATCACCAATTACAGTCCCAAGGGCAACAAGGTCGGCTGGCTGATGATGGCCTCGATCCTGGTCGAGGCCTGGGATCTCTATTCGATCGCTTTCGTGCTGATCTTCATCAAGGAGCAGTACAATCCGGATCCCTTGATGCTCGGCCTTGCCGCCGCGGGCACTCAGGGCGGCGCGCTGATCGGCGCGCTGCTCGGCGGCTGGCTGTCGGACAAGATCGGCCGCCGCGTCATGTTCCTGATCACGATGGTGATGTTCATCGTGCTGGCCCTGGCGCAGGCCTTCGTGCCCAGCGTCGGCTGGCTGGTCGTGATCCGCTTCCTGCTCGGCGTTCCGCTCGGCTCCGACATCTCGACCGGTTACACCTACATCATGGAATCCATGGCCAAGGGTGAGCGCGAGGTGATGGGCAACCGGTGGCAGTTCATGTTTGCCGTCGGCGAGGTGCTGACCATCGGCGTCATCGTGATCTTCCTCTTGATCGACATGCAGCACGAGATGCTGTGGCGCGTGACGCTCGGGCTCGGCGCGGTGCCGGCGCTGATCATCCTGGTGATGCGCCACGACGTGCCGGAGACGGCGGTGTGGCTGGTGCAGAAGGGACGCTACCGCGAGGCCAAGCAGGTCGCGCGCGAGATGTTCAACGACGATCTCGCCATGCTGCCGGACCAGGACGTCGAGGTGCCGAAGGTTTCGACCCGGGCATTCCTCGCCGACCTCAAGAAGGATCCGATCCGCTGGCGCGCCACCGTCTACGGCTGGATCGCCTGCTTCGCGCAAGGCAGCGAATTCTCGACCTTCGCCTTCTACCTGCCGGTGCTGTTCGTGATGGTCGGCGTCTCCAGCGTGCTCGGCAACAATCTGGTGACGATGGGCCTGTTCTGCTTCGCCGCGCTGTCGGGCTGGGTCGGCCCGCTGCTGACGCCGAAGATCGGCCATCGCGGCATCGCCATCGCCGGTTTCGGCATCGTGCTGGCTTCGCTCTTGGTCGCGGCCTTCGCGCTCTACACCGACAACAAGATGCTGCTGCCGTTCGCGGCCGCCGCCATGCTCTGGGGTCATTATTGGGACGCGTCGAACTGCATGACGATCCCGACCATGGTCGCCAAGCCGAAATACCGCGGCACCGCCAGCGGCTTCGCCTACATGTTCGTGAAGCTGCCGTCGTTCCTGGCGATCTTCCTGTTCCCGTCGCTGTTCGCGGCGATCGGGCAGGCCAGTGCGACGCTGTTCGTCGCGATCTTCCCGCTGATCGGATTGCTTGCGGCAATCTTCATCCTGCCTGAGGTCTACGGCTACGAGAACGACTAGTAGAGAAGCTACCTGATCGCGGCAGCCAGTGCCGCGATCAGGGCCGGCGGCGTCACCAGCATGCCGAGCTTGAGGAACGGCCAGGCGCCGAGCTCGATCTTCACCCGCCGCAACGCCACCAGCCACAGGATGGTGGCAAGCGATCCCGTCACCGACAGATTGGGCCCGAGATCGACACCGATCAGGATGGAGCTGACGACGGGCGTGGGCAGGTGATCGCTGGCAGCGACCGAGCCTGCGACGAGCCCGACCGGCAGATTGTTGGCGATGTTGGTGGCGATCGCGGTTGCGACGCCGACGCTCCAGGCCGCCTTCGGGACTGATTGCGCCACCGCTTCATGCAGCAGCGCGCTGAGCTGGCCGATGACGCCGGTCTTGATCAGCGCCTCCACCATCACGAAGAGACCGCCGACCAGCGGCAGCACGCTCCAGGATACGCCTCTCAGCACCGGCATCGGCGATTGGCGGCTGATCAGCAGCACGACGGCTGACGTCACCACGCCGCAGACGAAAGTCGGCAGCCCGAGCTGCTTGTCGAGTGCGGAGGCTGTGACCAGCACGATTCCGACAGCGATGATGCCGATAGCCGTGAGCTTGCCGCCACGGCCGAGTATCGGATGCGGCACGCTGCTTGCGATCGTTTCCTCCTTCAACGCGTGATGCTGGGTCAGGCGCAACACGATATAGGTCAGCAGGATCGACGCCGCCGAGGGCAGGGCGAACAGGCGCAGCCATTCGCTGAGCTGCGGCATGCGCGCGCCGAACACGACGAGATTGGCGGGATTGGAGATCGGCAGCACGAAGCTCGCGGCATTGGCGATGAAGGCGCAGACGAAGAGATAAGGCAGCGGTTTTGCGCCGGCCGCGCGCGTCGCGGCGTAGACGGCCGGCGTCAGCACGATGGCGGTGGCGTCGTTGGAGAGCAGCACGGTGACGACAGTGCCGACGATGTAGATCAGCAGGAACAGCCGTTGCGGGGATCCGCCGGCATATTCAACCGCAACCGCGGCGAGATAGTCGAACAGGCCCTCGAGCCGCGCCAGCTCGGCGATCAGCATCATGCCGATCAGGAAGAGATAGACGTCGACGCCTTTCTCGATGCCGACAAGCGCATCCTGCCACGGCAGGAAGCCTGATAGCACCAGCGCGCCGGCGCCGAGCACGGCCCAGATCGCCTCGGGCAGGCGGAAAGGGCGGATGATGACGCCGGCAGTCGCGGCGACGATGATGCTCCAGGCCCAGATGGGGTCAGACGGCAGGCTCGGCACGGATAGTCCTTGGCGTGGAATGAAATTGGAAGCGTCAGAATTTCACGGCGAGCAGCACCGCCCCGGCGCCGATCATGGTGATCCCGGTCCAGCCCTGCGCGCTCGGCCGCTCGCCGAGAAAGGCGAAGGCGAACAGCGCCACCAGCACCACGCTGAGCTTGTCGATCGGCGCCACCAGCGTCGCCGGCCCGAGCTTCAGGGCACGGAAATAGCACAGCCACGACGCGCCGGTCGCAAGCCCCGACAGCACCAGGAACAGCCAGGTTTTCGGCGAGACCGCCGACGGCACCGTGAACTGGCCGGTGAAGAACAGCAGCACCGAGAAGGCCAGCAGCACCACGATGGTGCGAATGAAGGTGGCGAGATCAGGATTGATGTTCTCGACGCCGACCTTGGCGAAGATCGCGGTCAGCGCGGCGAAGCAGGCGGAGAGCAGCGCCCAGGTTTGCCAGGCGGAGAAGAGGGCGGGTTTCATGTCATCGGTATCCGTTGTTCCAGGACGACGCGCCATCGTCGTCATTGCGAGCGCAGCGAAGCAATCCAGTCTGTCTCCGTGGAAAGATTCTGGATTGCTTCGCTGCGCTCGCAATGACGGAATTTGTGGCAACGTCGTACAACTATAACACTCAACGCGCCACCGACAGCTTCTCGGTGATCGCCTTGCGCAGGATGCGCGAGAGCGATTCCACCGAATACGGCTTCTGGATCAGTTCAAAGCCGCGGTGAGCATTTTCCGCGAGCACGTTGCTGTAGCCGGAGGTGAGCACGACGGGCAGGCCCGGATAGCGCTCGCGGATGATGCCGGCGAGCTCGACGCCGTTCATGCCGGGCATGATCACGTCGGAGAAGATGAGATCAACCGCGAACTCGTTCTCGCCAAGGATGGCGAGCGCGGCGTTGGCGTTGGCGACGCGACGGGTGACGTAGCCGAGGTCCTCCAAGAGCTCGGTCGAGAACTGGCCGACATCGTCATTGTCCTCGACCACGAGCACGCGATAGCCCCGGCCGGTGGTGGCGCCCTCACTGGTCAGCGAGGACGCTTCCCTCTCGGCGCTGGGGCTCTGCGCCTGCGGCAGATAGATGGTGAAGGTCGCGCCCTGGCCCGGTGTGCTCGTCACGGCGATGTCGCCCTCGGACTGTTTTGCAAATCCAAAGGCCTGGCTGAGGCCGAGGCCGGTGCCCTTGCCGACCTCCTTGGTGGTGAAGAAGGGTTCGAAAATGGCGTCGATGTTCTCGGGCGCGATGCCGCTTCCGGTGTCCGCGATCGAGATCGCGACATAGTCGCCGCTGCGCGCGGACTGCGCGCGCAGGGTCGGAATGCCCTGGACCTTGCGCACTGAAATGGTGAGCCGGCCTTCATCGTTCATGGCGTCGCGGGCATTGATGGCGAGGTTGATCAGGGCGGTCTCGAACTGCGCGACGTCGGCGACGGTGAAGCAGTCGGCATCGTCGATCTCGACGACAATCTCGATGCGGCCACCGACCAGCGGCCGGACCAACTGCGCCACGCCCTCGACCTGGCTGCCGACATTGAAGATCTGCGGCTTCAGCGGCTGCCGGCGCGCGAAGGCCAGCAGCTGCGCGGTCAATTTCGAGGCGCGCTCGACAGTGTCGGAGATGGCATCGACATAGCGGCGGCGGCGCTCCTCCGGCAGCTCGCGCCGGCGCAGGAAGTCGGTCGCCGAGCGGATGATGGTGAGCAGGTTGTTGAAATCGTGCGCGACGCCGCCGGTGAGCTGCCCGATCGCCTCCATCTTCTGCGACTGCCGCAGCGCTTCCTCGCCGCGGCGGCGCTCGGTGACGTCGACGGCTTCAGGCACCGCGCCGGTGATGTTGCCATGGCGGTCGAGCACGGGGCGGATGCTGAACTCGAAGTCGCGCTCGCCGATGGGCAGACGCAGCCGCATCTCAAGCCGCACGGCTTCGCCCTTCAGCACGGTGTTGAAGGCCTCGCGCACGGTTGCGCTCATGCCTTCCGTACCGGTGAACCAGGGCGTGTCCCAGAACGGCTTGCCGATGACCTCGGCAGAACTCGCCTTGATGCCGTCGAGCGCGGTCTTGTTGGCGTAGAGCAGCTCGCCCTTCAGGTTGATCAGGCCCTGATACTGGTTGCTGGTCTCCAGGATGGCGCGCAGCCGGGCCTCGTTGGATTCGAGCTCGGCGGTGCGCTCGACGATGCGCTCTTCCAGCGTCTCATTGAGCTTCCGCAGCTCGATCTCGGCCTGCTTGGCGGCGGTGATGTCATGGGCGACGCCGATGAAACCGATATGCTTGCCGGTCGGGTCCCAGCGCGGCTGCGATTCCGAGCGCAGCCAGCGCCATTCGCCTGATGCGTTCTTGTAGCGCGCCTCCAGCACGAACGGTTTGAGCGAGGCTTCGCCCTGGACCGATTGTTGCAACACATGCGGCAGGTCGTCAGGGTGCAGCACCTTGCGCCAGTCGAAGGCGATGGCCTGCTCGTAGGGCAGGCCGAGGAAGTCGACATAGGCCTGGTTGGCGAAGGAGCGCGTGCGGTCGAGCTTCGTCACCCAGATCGGCACCGGCGCGCTGTCGGCGATCAGCCGGAAACGCTCTTCGCTCTCGCGCAACGTCTCGCGGGCGAGCATCTGGTCGGTGATGTCGATATGGGCGCCGACGAGGCGGATGGCGCGGTTATCGTGGTCGCGCTCGATCTTGGCGACGACGCGGATCCAGCGGGTCTGGCCATCGCTGGGGCGGATGATGCGATATTCGGCCGTGTAGTCCCCGCCGGTCGCGGCCAGCGCATCGAAGAAATGCTTGACGGTGGCATCGCGGTCGTCGGGATGGATGCGGCTGACCCAATCCTCATGCGTCTCGTCGGCGGCCTCGGGCGGCAGGCCGTGGATGATCAGATATTCGGGCGAGCGGCGGTTCTTGAAACCTTCGCGGAGGTCGACTTCGAGCCCACCCACTTTGCCGATGCGCTGGATGCGCGCCAGCTCCGCCTCGCGCTCCTGCAGCGCGCGATAGGCCTCGTCCCGCTCGCGCGCGATTTCTTCGAGGTGCTGGCGCAGCCGTTCGGCGGCGATGGTCTCGGGCAAAGGATCGTTCAAGGTATCGGCCGTTGTGATGCGGGGGCGCACGTGCCGGACCGATATTCACATAGACACGGCGTGATAGCCATTGCTCAAAAGGGAATAGCTTGAGGAAACGCCCACCGTATTGCATCCGGTGATGTCAATGAACGCGGGGGCTGGCTATTTGTTCCTAAAGAAGGAACGATGAGCGGCCTGCGCGCGTATCTGCGTGGCGCCATAGTTGATATCGGTAAGACACACCTTCCCAAGAGGCTCAATCTTGAAGCTCTTTGTTTGCCAGGACTGCGGCAACGTTCTTTATTTCGAGAACCGCGCCTGCGGACGCTGCGGCCACAGGGTGGCCTTCCTGCCGGAAAAGGAGACGATGTCGGCGATCGAGCCCGATGGGGAGGGTTGGAAGACGCTTGCGGACAAGGGCGAACGCCGCATGCTCTGCCGCAATGCCGATTACGACGCCTGCAACTGGCTGACCGATGCCGGCGATACTACCGGCTATTGCCGCGCCTGCCGCCACAACGGCATCGTGCCCGATCTCTCCGACCCCGCGCAGCTCGCCGGCTGGCGCGAGCTGGAGGTGGCAAAGCACCGGCTGTTCTATTCGCTGATCCGCTGGAGGCTGCCACTCCAGACCCGGCAGGACGATCCCGAGCACGGCCTGATCTTCAATTTCCTCGCCGATGATCCCAACACCGGGCAAAGGATCATGACCGGCCATGACAACGGACTGATCACGATCGCGCTCACCGAGACCGATACCATCGAGCGCGAGCGGCGCAGGCTGGAGATGGGCGAGCCTTACCGTACGCTGCTCGGGCATTTCCGCCACGAGGTCGGGCACTATTTCTGGGACGTGCTGGTGCGCGAGGGCGGCAGACTGGACGAATGCCGCGCCGTATTCGGCGACGATTCCGCGGATTACGGTGAGGCCCTGCAGCGGCATTATGCCCAAGGCGCGCCGCCGGACTGGCAGCAGAATTACGTCTCGTCCTATGCGACGACGCACCCCTGGGAGGATTTCGCCGAGACCTGGGCGCATTACCTCCACATCGTCGATACGCTGGAAATGGCTGGCGAGTTCGGCATGGAGGTGCGCCCGAAGGTCGACCGCGATGGGGAGCTGTCGACGCGGATCCGCTTCAACCCCTACGAGGCGCGGGACATTCAGGCGATCGTCGATGCATGGCTGCCCTTCACCTTCGCCATGAACAGCGTCAACCGCGCCATGGGCCTGCGCGATCTCTATCCCTTCATCCTGTCGCCGGCCGTGGTCGCCAAGCTCGGCTTCATCCACAGCCTGGTCCGGGACGTGGCCAAAGGCGGAAAGCAAAAGGGCGGCCAGGGCTCAGGCCCGTAGCGGTCTTGCGCTGGTACGCCAGAGCGGGCCGGATTTTGCCCGTTGCCTCCAGCCAATTTTGCTGTACCACGACAGGATACGGCCCCGTCCCACCGGCCCGCCAAGGCGTGGGGCAGGGTCCCGCCCAGGGGACGAAGCTCAAGAAAATCATGTTCAAACGCATCCTGATCGCCAACCGCGGCGAAATCGCCTGCCGGGTCATCAAGACCGCCCGCAAGATGGGAATTCAGACGGTTGCCGTGTATTCCGAGGCCGACCGCGACGCCCTCCATGTCGAGATGGCCGACGAGGCCGTCCTGATCGGCCCGCCGGCCGCGGCCGAGAGCTATCTGGTGATCGAGAAGATCGTCGAGGCGTGCAAGAAGACCGGCGCCGAGGCGGTGCATCCCGGCTATGGCTTCCTGTCCGAGCGCGAGGCGTTTCCGCGCGCGCTGGAAGCCGCCGGCCTCGTCTTCATCGGCCCGAACCCCGGCGCGATCGCCGCGATGGGTGACAAGATCGAATCCAAGAAGGCCGCCGCCAAGGCCAAGGTCTCGACCGTGCCGGGCTATCTCGGCGTCATCGAGGACGACAAGCACGCGGTCAGGATTGCCGACGAGATCGGCTACCCCGTCATGATCAAGGCCTCCGCCGGGGGCGGCGGCAAGGGCATGCGTATCGCGCATTCGAAGGCCGAGGTCGCAGAAGGCTTCAATCTCGCCAAGGCGGAAGCCAAAGCCTCGTTCGGCGACGATCGCGTCTTCGTCGAAAAGTTCATCGTCGATCCCCGCCACATCGAGATTCAGGTGCTGGGCGACAAGCACGGCAACGTCATCTATCTTGGCGAGCGCGAGTGCTCGATCCAGCGCCGCAACCAGAAGGTCATCGAGGAAGCGCCGTCGCCTCTGCTCGACGAGGCCACCCGCCGCAAGATGGGCGAGCAGGCGGTCGCGCTGGCGAAGGCCGTGAATTATGATTCCGCCGGCACGGTCGAATTCGTCGCAGGGCAGGACAAGAGCTTCTACTTCCTGGAGATGAACACGCGTCTCCAGGTCGAGCATCCCGTCACCGAGCTCGTCACCGGCGTCGACCTCGTCGAACAGATGATCCGCGTCGCTGCCGGCGAAAAGCTCGCCATCGCGCAGAAGGACGTCACGCTGACGGGCTGGGCGGTGGAGTCGCGCCTCTATGCCGAGGACCCGTTCCGCAACTTCCTGCCCTCGATCGGGCGCCTGGTGAAGTATCGCCCGCCGGCGGAGGTGAGCAAGGACGGCATCACGGTGCGCAACGACACCGGCGTGCAGGAAGGCGGCGAGATCTCGATCCATTACGATCCGATGATCGCCAAGCTCGTCACCCACGCGCCGTCGCGTGCGGCCGCGATCGAGGCGCAGGCGACCGCGCTTGACTCGTTCTATGTGGACGGCATCAGGCACAACATCCCGTTCTTGTCCGCGCTGATGCATCATCCGCGCTGGCGCGAAGGCAATCTGTCGACCGGCTTCATCGCGGAAGAATTCCCCAAGGGCTTTTCCGTGCGCGTGCCCGAGGGCGAGGTCGCGCGTCGCATCGCCGCGGTTGGCGCCGCGATCGATCACGTGCTGGGTGAGCGCAAGCGGCAGATCTCCGGCCAGATGGGCGGGCGCGTCGTGCAGCGCGAACGCCGCCGCGCGGTCTGGCTCGACCGCCAGGAGATTCCGCTCGAGATTGCCCGCGAGGGCGATGCGATCGCAATCCGTTTCGTCGATGCCGACGGCACGGCCGGCAAGGCGCATCTGTTGCAGTCGCCATGGAAGCCGGGCGACCCGGTCTGGCAGGGCACCATCGACGGCCACTTCATTGCGGTGCAGGCGCGCCCGATCGCCAACGGCATTCGCCTCGCGCATCAGGGCGTCGAGGTGCCGGTCTATGTCTGGACCGAAGCCGAAGCCGCCTCCGCCCGGCTGATGCCGGTGACGACCGCCTCCGATACCGGCAAGAAGCTGCTGTGCCCGATGCCCGGCCTGATCGTCTCCATCGCGGTGACCGAGGGGCAGGAGGTCAAGGCCGGCGAGACGCTGGCCGTGGTCGAAGCCATGAAGATGCAGAACGTGCTGCGCGCCGAGCAGGACGGCACGGTGAAGAAGATCCACGCCAGCGCCGGTGCGACGCTCGCGGTGGACGCGCTGATTTTGGAGTTTGCGTAAGTGTGTGAGTGGGGCCCTGCTGGCCCCACCAACATCGTCATTGCGAGCGCAGCGAAGCAATCCAGACTGCCTCCCTCGGAAAGACTCTGGATTGCTTCGCTGCGCTCGCAATGACGGAGTATGTTGCGGCTGCGTCGCAATAGTGTGAGAGGGCACCATGGCCTTTCGTTCCCGCCGCGAGAAATTGCGTTCCATTCTGTCGGGCTCGGCTTGCGTCCGTCCCGGCTCGGTCTATGACGCGATCTCGATCCGCATTGCCGAGGATCTCGGTTTTCCGCTCGGCATGTTCGGCGGCTCGGTCGCCTCGCTCGCCGTGCTCGGCGACCCCGATGTCACGCTGATCACACTCACCGAGCTTGCCGAGCAGATGCGTCGGATGTCGCGTGCCGCAGGCCTGCCGGTGCTGGTCGATGCCGATCACGGCTATGGCAATGCGCTCAACGTGCGCCGCACGGTGCAGGAGCTGGAGACGGCGGGCGCCGCCGGCCTCACCATCGAGGACACGCTGTTGCCGGCGGCCTTTGGCGAGGCCAAGGCGCAGCTGATCTCCCTGGAGGAGGGCGTCGGCAAGATGAAGGCCGCGCTCGATGGCCGCGGCGATCCCTCGCTGGTCATCATGGGCCGCACCGGCGCTGCCTCGATCACCTCGGTCGAGGATGCGATCCGTCGCGCCCGAGCCTATGAGGCGACCGGTGTCGACGCATTGTTCTTCACCGGCATCAAGTCACGCGCCGAACTCGAGGCCATCGCCGGCGCCACGCGTCTGCCCATCGTGCTCGGGGGTGCACCGGACGAATTGAACGCGATCGACTATCTCGCGGGCCAACGCGTGCGCATCGCGCTTCAGGGCCATGCGCCGATCGCGGCTGCCATACAGGCGGTCTACGACGTCCAGAGGGCGTTGCGCGAGGGCACGCCGCCGAAGGCGCTGAAGGGATTGCCGTCGGCGGAGCTGATCAACCGCGTCATGCGCGAGGCCGATGTCAAGGTGCGCAGCGCCGATCTCCTTGGACTGAAAAGATGAGCCGGGCGATCCTCCAGGTGATGATCCGTGGGCGCGTGCAGGGCGTCGGCTATCGGGCCTGGGTCGAATACCAGGCAACCGCGAGCGGCCTCGAAGGCTGGGTCCGCAACCGCCGCGACGGCAGCGTCGAAGCGCTGTTCGCGGGCGCGCCGAAGCATGTCGCCGACATGGTCGCGCTGTGCCGCCACGGTCCGCCATCATCGCGCGTGGACAGCGTGACCAGCGAGACGGCCAGCGTCGATGAACTGAACCTGCGCCGGGCAGGGGAAGCGTTCTCCGTGTTGCCGACGGTGTAGCTTCAAAAGAGATCGTCATGCCCGGGCAAAAGCGCGAAGCGTGTCTTCGCGCCAGATGTCCCGGGCATCCACGTTCTTCGTGCTGGTAGACGTGGATGGCCGGGACGAGCCCGGCCATGACGCTGTGGAGGCTTTAGTGGGTGAAGCCTGCCATCACCGCGGCAGCTTCGAAATCGCTTCGCTCAGTTCGTGGATCTCATACGGCTTGCGCAGGATCGGGAAGTCGCCGCGGACGCCGGCGGCGGCTTCGCTGTAGCCGCTGGCGAGCAGGATCGGCAGGTTGGGGTGGGTCTGGCGCAGCAGGTGGGCAAGGCCGAGCCCGTCCAGCTTGCCGGGCATGACGATGTCGGAGAACACGAAGTCGACGCCGTCGCTCTCGAGTTCGCGCAGCGCCGCTTCGGCATCTGCAACCCGGCGCACGCTGTAGCCGAGCTGCTCCAGCAGACCGGTGCTGACGAGTGCGACATCGGGATTATCCTCGACCAGCAGCACCGTGCCGCTGCCGCGCACCGTCGCCGCCTCAGGCGTCTCGTTCGACGCGGTCGCGGTTTCGCGCGGCAGCAGGATGGTGAAGGTCGTGCCCTTGCCGAGCTCGCTTGCGACCTTGATCGTGCCGCCAGCCTGATGCGCGAAGCCGTGCACCTGCGACAGGCCGAGGCCAGTGCCTTTTCCGACCGGCTTCGTCGTGAAGAACGGTTCGAAAATCTTGTCGACGACGTCGGAGGGGATGCCGAGCCCGGTATCGTTGACGGTGATGGCGACGTATTCGCCGTTATGGAGCGGATCGTCGAGGACGATGTTGTGCGCGCCGATCGTCACCGTGCCGCCGTCGGGCATGGCATCGCGTGCGTTGATGACGAGATTGAGCAGTCCGGTCTCGAACTCGGAGATGTCGGCCTTGACGGGCCAGACCTCGCGCTCGATGTCGAAGTCGAGATGAACCGCGCTGCCAACGCCGGCGTGAAGCACTTCGCGGATCGCCTCGATGCGGTCAGCCAAATGGATCGCCTGCGGATTGACGCTCTGCCGCCGTGCGAAGGTTAATAGCTGCCCGGTCAGTGCGGCGCCCCGCTTGGCGGCGGTCTCGATCGCCGAGATGGCGCGCTGGAACCTGGAATCCTCGGGATCGCCCTTCTTGAGGATGTGAAGGCTGCCGCTGATGATCATCAGGAGATTGTTGAAGTCGTGGGCGACGCCGCCGGTGAGCTGGCCGAGCGCATCGAATTTTTGCGACTCGGCAAGCTGTGTTTGCATCGCCTCGAGCCTGATTTGAGCATTGCGCCGCTCGGTGATGTCGCGCGTGATCTTGGCGAAGCCGACCAGGGCTCCGTTCTCGTAGATGGGGTCAATCACCACGCTGGCCCACAAGAAGGTGCCATCCTTGCGGACGCGCCAGCCTTCCTCTTCGTAGCGGCCCTGCTCGCGCGCGGTGCGGAGCGCACGGGCAGGCTTGCCGCTGGCCCGGTCGGCCTCGGTATAGAAGCGCGAGAAATGCTGGCCGAGAATCTCGTCGGGCGAATAGCCCTTGATCCGCTCGCCGCCAATGTTCCAGCTCGTGATGATCCCATTGGGATCGAGCATGTAGAGCGCGTAGTCCGCGACTCCTTCAACCAACAGCCGGAAACTCCGTTCGCTTTCGAACAAGTCTCTCTGTTGACTGGACTTTTTGACCATTACGTACCCCGCCTCGACGGGAGCAAACGCCTTGAACGGCCTTTGGTTCCCATCTTCTGAGAGGTTTTTAGGCAAATATTGCGGACGGTATGCAGGTGGGAAGGCTTCGACAAACGCTTGACACGCGGTCGATGCCGTCAGATATTTCTGTTATGACAGAAATAACCGGAAAGAAGAAACTTCCCGCCGCCGTCGAGCGCTTCATCCTGCACTGGGGCGACATGGGCGATCAGTGGGGCGTCAACCGCTCGGTCAGCCAGATCCACGGGCTGCTCTATCTCGCCGAGGCGCCGATGACCGCGGAGGACATCGCCGACACGCTCGGCATGGCCAGGTCCAACGTCTCCAATTCGTTGAAGGAGCTGCTTGCCTGGAACCTGATCCGGCGCGTGCCGATCCTTGGTGACCGCCGCGACCACTACGAGGCGGAGACCGACATCTGGGAGGTCGCAACGCGTATCGCGGCGCGGCGCAAGGAGCGCGAGCTCGATCCCGCGATCACGGCGCTGCGGGCCTGCGTGACCGATGCGGCCGACGATCCGACCATCAATCCGGTCGCGAGCAAACGGCTGAAGGAGATGCTCGCCTTCACCGAGCTCGCCGACCACTGGTTCATGCAGATGCTGAAAGTGCCGCGGCCGCGGGTGGTCGCGTTGATGCGGCTTGGCGAGAAGATCGCCAATTTGCTGCCGCTGGGCAAAGCCAAATAGGTTTGAGGAGGTGCGATGACGTCGGCACGACTATCAGGCTCCAGCGCACCAACCATTGCTCAGATCAAACTGCTCGATGATCGCCGCTTCCGTTCGCTGCTGTCGGACGAGGATTGGGGCCGCCTGCCGCTTGCGACCTGGCGACGCTTCTCCAAACGCGTCGCGGATGGCGACAGCGTCGTCTATGTCGGCGTGGTCGACGAGGTCGCCTTCAGCGACATCGGCTGGTGGTTCGCGCAAGCCGCGCGCCTGATCGGCGGGCCACTTCCCACGGGGCGCGACACCGGCGTGCCCATGATCGTGACCGTCACCGAGGACGGTACGACAGGCGGTCAGACCTGGACCCGGATCTGCGCGCGCAAGCGCGGCTTTCCGCAGGTGATCCATTCGGCCAAGCGTTTCGCCGGCCCGACCGGGCTGGAGGAATATGTCGGCTACGGCGTCTCGATGGCGCTGCGCATCGCGGTCGAGGGTGAGACGCTGACCTTCCGCAGCGCCGGTTACGGCCTTCAGCTCGGACGCCTCTGGATCCCGCTGCCGCGATGGCTCGCGCCGGGCGATCTCACCGTGACGCATCGGGATCTCGGCGAGGGCGCCTTCCGCTTCACCCTCGATCTCATTCATCCGCGTTACGGCGTGCTGATCCACCAGTCAGCATTGTTCAGGGAGGCCGTATCATGACCCCGCTGTTGTGGACGCTCATCGCCATTCAGATCGTGATGGGCGTGTTCGACACCTTCTATCATCACGAGTTCACCGAGCGCCTGGCCTGGCGTCCGTCGCAGCGTCTTGAGCTGAAGCTGCACGGCATCCGCAACATGTTTTATGCGGTGCTGTTCCTCATACTGGGCTGGCTCGAGGTCTATGGCGTGCTGGCGCTGCTGATCGTCGCGCTGCTGGTTGCCGAGATCGTCATCACGCTGATGGATTTCGTCGAGGAGGATCTGAGCCGCAAGCTGCGGCCGAGCGAGCGGATCAATCACACGCTGCTTGCGATCAATTACGGCGCCATCCTGGTGCTGCTGCTGCCGGTGCTGATGGTCTGGGCCATGCGGCCCTTTGGCGTGACCGTGGTCTATCAGGGCCTGCTCAGCATCGCTGCGACCGCCTGCGCAATTGGCGCGACACTCTGCGGTATCAGGGATTTTGCCGCGATGCGCCGACTCGGTCGCATGCGAAGCGCTCCGACGGACGGTCTCGTCATGCAGCTGCCCGGCCGCAAGACCGTCCTCATCACCGGCGCCACCGGCTTCATCGGCAGCCGTCTTGCGGCGAGCCTCAGCGGAACAGGGCACCACGTCATTGCGCTGATCCGCAATCCTGCGAAGGCCGAGATGCTGCCGCCCCCGGTGACGCTGATCACCAGCCTCGATCAGCTCCCGGCCGATACGCATATCGACGCCATCGTCAATCTCGCCGGCGAGCCGATCGGCAACGGCCTGTGGACCGAGGCCAAGCGCGCCAGGATCATCGGCTCGCGCATCGACATCACCGGCGAGGTCGTGAAGCTGATCGCAAGGCTCGAACGTAAGCCGGAGGTACTGGTCAGCGGCTCCGCGATCGGCTGGTATGGCTTGTGGGCGGACCAGGTGCTGACGGAATCGGCCAAGTCGCATGCCTGCTTCAGCCACGAGCTGTGCGCGGCCTGGGAGAAGGCGGCGCGGCCGGCGGAGGCGCTCGGCGTCCGCGTGGTCTTCTTGCGCATCGGCCTCGTGCTCGGCACCGAAGGCGGCTTCATCACGCGCCTCTTGACGCCGTTCGAGTTCGGGCTCGGTGGTCCCCTCGGCACCGGGCGACAATGGATGTCCTGGATCGAGCGCGACGACCTCATCCGGCTGATCGCCTATGTGATCGCCACGCCGGATCTGGCGGGCCCCGTCAACGCCACGGCGCCGATTCCGGTGACCAATGCAAAGTTCACCGAGGAGCTCGGCCGCCGGCTGCGTCGACCCGCGGTGTTTCGCATCCCCGGTGGCCTGCTTCGCCGGATCGGCGGCGGCCTTGCCGATGAGCTGCTGCTCGGCGGCCAGCGCGTGCTGCCGAACAAGGCGCTGAGCCGCGGTTTCGTGTTCCGTCATGAGACGCTGCGCAGCGCGTTCGAGGCGATTTTGTAGATGCTCGCGGCGTTAAGCCGCCGCGCTCCGGAACGTCGCCGCCACCGCGCGCAGCGCGGTCAGCTTTGCCGGATCGCTGACCTTCGAATGCAGCATCACCTTCGAGCTGCCGAGTTTCGGGAGCTTGTGCGTGGGACCGATATCGACCAGCCCGGGAGGCGCGATCCGGCGTGCCAGCGGGGCGATCGCAAGCCCGGCGAGCGCGGCTGCGACGACCGCCGTCACGCCGCCGCCGACAAAGCGTTCGCGCCAGGCGAGGCCGGCCTTGTCGAGTGCGCGCACGGCGATGGCGCGGACGCCGCAAGGCGGGGCGAGCGTTGCCAGCGGCAACGCTTCGCCCTTCGGCAGCGTGTAGCGTCGCGATGCGAACCAGCCGAACTCATCCTCGGTGAGTTTCTCACCGCCGCGGCGGCTGCCCTCCTGACGGACGATCACCGCATCGAGCTCTCCTGCATCATAGGCGTCCTGCATCTCGCGCGAGAAGCCTATGGTGACGGCAAGCGTCAGGTTTGACGACATCGCGTGCAGCCGCTCGAGCAGCGGCACCAGCTCGGGTCCGGCGGCGTGATCGGAGATGCCGAGGGAGAGCGATTGCGCGGCCGGTGCCTCGCCCGATAGCGCGAGGTCATGCGCCGCCATCAGCGCGCGGGCGCGCTCGAGGAAGCCTGTGCCGTCGGCGGTGAGCCGGACCGCGCGCGGCGAGCGCTCGACGAGACGTTTGCCCAGCAGCGTTTCCAGCCGTTGCAGCTTGAGGCTGACCGCAGCCTGCGTTGTGCCGAGCGCTTCGGCGGCGCGGGTGAAGCTCTGGAGGTCGGCGACCAGCAGAAAGGCCTGGACGGTCGTGATGTCGAGGATGGGCTTCATTACAAACCGTTATCACTGGTATCATCTGAGATAAGATACCAATATGACGGCGGAAGGTCTAGTTTCTCACCAACGCCGCAAGTTCAGCGGCATCTGAGGAGAACAACCATGCCCCTGATCACCGTATCCTACAGCACCTCCCGCCAGTCGCCCTCGCTGAAGGCCGACATCGCGAAAGCCGTCTCCGAGCTCACTGCTAAAATCCTGCACAAGGATCCCAAGGTGACAGCCATCATCGTGAAGTCCGTGGATGCGGATGACTGGTTCGCCGGCGGCAAGTCGCTCGCCGAGCAGAAGCTCGCCAGCTACTGGATCGAGATCCACGTCAGCGAAGGCACCAACACCAAGGACGAGAAGGCGACCTATCTCGCCGCGATGTTCACACGCATGGCCGAGATTCTGGGGCCGCTGCATCCCGAGACGTACTTGCATGTCGACGAGGTCAAGGGCGATGCCTACGGCTTTGGCGGCCTGACCCAGGAGCGGCGCTACATCGCCGGCAAGCTCGACGTGCCGCTAAAGGCGGCGTGAGGCCTTCGAGCCGCAGGTGAGCGATCTCACCCGCGGCTCGCCGGTCAGCTTGCGGCCCGGAACTCGATCTCGGAATTGTTGATGAAGCAGGTCTTGTCGAACAGCTTCAGGTCGAGCGGGTTCGGCAGCCTGACATCGCTGATGTCAGGGCAGGGCTTTGTTGAGGAATCATAGGAGCGATCGATCTGCGAGATGAAGACGACGATCAGCCCCTTGTCGCGCGCAAAGGATTTTAGCGCGCGCACCTGAACGGTGAGATCAGGGTTTTCGCGCCGCTGATCGAGCAGTTGCAGATAGTCGATGACCACGACCGTGCCGCGCGGCGCAGTGGCCATCTGCTTGACGACATAGTCGGCGCTGATGGCGTCGGAGCAATCGACCTCGAACAGCTTGTCGAACTGCACAGGCTCCACGCCGAGCGCACGCAGGCGATCGAGCACGTCTTTCTCGGTGTATTCGAGCGAGAAGAACGCGGCGCGGTGGCCTGATTTCATCGCCTCCAGGGCGAGTTCGAGGCTCATCAGCGTCTTGCCCTGACCGGGGCGCGCCCCGACCAGCACGAGGTCGCCAGGCTTGAATTGCGGAAACAGCTTGCTGGCTGGTGTCAGTGCCGCAGCTTTTGCCGCGAGCAAGCTCCAGGCGGAAAACCCTTCCGTCGTCGCGATGCGGTCGAGCGCGTCGTGCAGAGGGATGCCTTGCTCGCGGGACAGGCGTTTTGCTTTGCGCTTGAGATGATAGATCGGCGCAGACAATTTCATCGTCAGAACCTCCTGATGCGAGCAGAAAGCGCAATCCCTCCTTATGCCCGATGCTCGAACAGTCGGTCCGATGGTTTAGTCGCCCGGCATGATCTGTACTTTCCCGGCGGAGGGGGGAGGCGTGGGCGGCACCTGATGCAAGCGTAACTGATTCCGCGCGCGTGGAGAACGCGCAGCAGCTCATCGCCAACAGGAATGCAATCAGACGGCGGCTTCCGGCAGCAGCGCGCGGGTCGGCCCGAACAGTTCTTCAAACGACTGCCGCAACGCGACGTCGACATCTGCCATGGTCACGAGCTGGCCGAGATCGACCAGCGAGGTGACGCCGTAGCGGGCGTCAGTGACGCCGCAGGGGACGATGCCTGCAAAGTGTTCCAGCTCCGGCTCGACATTGATGGCGATGCCGTGGAACGAGACCCAGCGCTTCAGCCGCACGCCGATCGCCGCGATCTTGTCCTCGTGCTCCGCCCCTTTGTCCGGGCGCTTCACCCAGACGCCGACCCGGTCCTCGCGTCGCTCGCCGCGCACGTTGAAGGCGGCGAGCGTCTTCAGGATCAGCTCTTCGAGGCTCGCGACATAGGCCCGGACATCAGGCCGGCGGCGCTTGAGGTCGAGCATGATGTAGGCCACCCGCTGGCCGGGGCCGTGATAGGTCAGCTGACCGCCGCGCCCGGTCGCGAAGGTCGGGAAGCGGGAATCGAGCAGGTCGGTCGCCTTGCCTGATGTGCCTGATGTGTAGAGCGGGGGGTGTTCGAGCAGCCAGACCAGCTCCGGCGCTTCCCCGGCCGCAATCGCGGCGACGCGGGCCTCCATGGCGGCCACCGCATCCGGATAGGGCACGGGGCAATCCGAGATTCGCCACTCGACGGGCTCGCCATCGGCGGCGGAAAACGACGTCAAATCGAGCTCTTGGCGCTTGTTCTGGCGGGGGCTTTGCGACGAATTAACCATTGGCTAACCATAACGTGGTGATCATCTCGGGAGCAAATGCCAAGTCCCTAAGTGTCGTTCTCCAGTTGCGGCGGTCCTGACAGTGCCCACACTCGATAAAGTCACCGTGGATCTCATGGTCGTCCTCGGGACGACCACCATGCCGATCCATCAAGTATTACGTCTTTCCCGCGGCGCCATCATCGAGCTGGACGCAACTGAGGCCGACGAGGTCAAGGTTCTCGCCAATAATCTGCCTGTAGCTTCCGGCGTCGTGCTGGTCGACCGCAACAGGATCGCGGTCGAGGTCAAGCAGATGCTGCCGCGGACGCCCGGGAGCCGATAGCGGCCAGGGCACGCGTTCGCGCCGGATAGGGCCGATCCGGGCGGGGATAAGACTTTCCTGCCAGGCCTGTGGAATTCACCGCCTTTGCAGGCTTGTATCCCCCTGATGGATTTGTTAGATCGGCGACCGCTGATCCGGCCAGCCTCAAGACCTCAGGCCGGTATCTCCTAGCGCTCGTGGCGGAACTGGTAGACGCGCTGCCTTGAGGTGGCAGTGGGTAACACCGTGGGGGTTCGAGTCCCTCCGAGCGCACCACTTTCAAATCTCATTCCTGGAAGCCAGCGGCCCGCTCGGGCCTCTCAGCCATATTCCTCGCCGATCCCGTATTCCCGGTAGATCTCGAGCGGGTCGAGATCCGGGAACAGGCGGCATTTGGCCTGGGCCAAGTGCAGGCTCACCGCGTTCGGCTCCTTGCCGTGCGACAGCATCTTGCGGATGTCGTCCATGTGCGCGCTCGGCTGGTGCTTGGCCTCGAGCTGCTCCAACGCGACCAGGGCGGTGGCGAGCGCCTCGGTCAGAACCCACTCGTCGTGGCCCGTGATTCCCTTCTTCGACATCGGCAGACCTCACGCGTCAGCGGCGGCAGCAGTCTACCGTAGCTTTTCTTGAATCTCCATCGAGCAGCACTGGGCGGCGGCGGCTCGCGCTCTTGCTTGCATTATGGCGGCGCGTGGCTAAAAGGCGGCGGCGCGCGGGCGATGGTATGCTTCCTGATGCAATAGTGGCGTAGATGGCCTTGCGCGACCTCTCTCGGCTGGAGCCAGCATGGTCTTTCTAAGCTTCGTCTACCGGTTCCTGACCAACTTTGCGTTCATGGCGCTGGTCTATTTCAGCCTGAACTTCATGGAGAAGTACCAGAACCGGGCGGTCCTCGCGATCCTGGTGCTGGTCTATGCCGGCATGCGGGCAGCCTCGACGCTGCGGGCGTTCTATTTCTTCCAGAAGATCGAGAAGCTGGAGGCCGAGACCAAGCGCCTTCAGGCGCCGATCAATGACGGCTCGGGCGGGACCAGCGCACGCAAGCAGATCGTGACCGACGTTGCGCGGCTGCGCCGTGACGGCGAGCTCAAGTCCTATATGGACTTGTTCTTCCTGGCGCTGATCGTGCTGCTCTGCGTCGCCAATATCATGCGGCAGTAACGCGCTTAGCTCAGGCCCGCTTCTTCAGGCTGGTGGCGAGCCGGGTCGGGCGGGACGCCGTGCCCTTGGCTTGAGCCGCGTGCTTCGACGCGGAGGACGCAGCCGTCCGGCGGGCTTGAATTCTGCCTGCCTTGCCCTTGCCGGCATGCGGCGTCTCTGCTGCCATCGCGAGCCGCGTCGCGGCGCGCCGCGACAGGGTCGTCGACAGCAGCACCTCGACCGAGCCCTCGGGGATTGCGAAGAGATCGCGGCCGGGCGCGGGCAGGGTGGAGGCGATATCGGCCTGCGCCATGGTCTTGCGCGGCAGCACCCGCGGCTCGTGCGCGGTCTCGGCGTTGAGATCGGCAAGACCCGGCGCCGGCAGCGTCGCGGTTTGCGCGAACACGAAATTCGGCACCTGCGGCCAGCGCGCGATCGGCGTCGTCTCCGTCGGCGGATGCAGCAGCCATTCCACCGGCGTGGTCGGTGTCGCCGGCTGGTCGGCGGTCGCGGGCACCACATGCACGATGCGATAACCGCGCGCCTTGAGGTCGCGGATGATCTTGGGCAGCGCCGCCACGGTGCGCGGCTGGATGTCGTGCAGCAGCAGGATGCCCTTGCCCTTGGCCTCCAGCCGCTGGATCGCGAGCTGGTAGACGCGATCGGGCGAGACGTGGCGCCAGTCGTCGGCCGGGAAGTCGGCGCTCCACACCTGGATGCCGCGCGAGATCAGATAGTTCTCGACGCCGTCAGCACGCATCAGGCCGGGAATGCGGAAGAACGGCGCCAACTTGGACGGGTCCGTCATTGCCGCCGACGTCCACTCGATGCCGCCGTTGATCTCGGCCTCGGCCTTGTCAATTGGCATCCTGTCCATCGTCAGCGGATGGGTCATGCTGTGCGTGCCGACGGTGTGGCCCGCCGCGACCAGCTTGCGCACGCCTTCCGGATTGGCCTTGGCCTGCTGCCCGATGATAAAGAACGTCGCCTTGATGCACTCGCCCGCGAGGATCTGGAGCACCTGGTTGGAATATTTTGGCAGCGGACCGTCGTCGAAGGTCAGCACCACCTCGTGATCCCTGAGCGGCAGCGTCTCGCGGTACTGCATGGTGCCGATGCGCGGATGCTCGTGCGGGTCGACGACCAGCGTGCGTGATGTGCCGAGCGCATCGGGGTGTCCCGGGCAGTCGGCTGCGAAGGCAGCCGGTGACGCGGTGGTCAGCAAGCCCAGCAGCAGGACGGTCCACGATCGCGCCCGAAAAACAACGCTACTTCCGATCATGAAACCCCGTCTGCCCTCATCTACATTGGCTGCGATATCGGTAGGTCGGAGACATCAGGAAACGGTTCAGGTGCCAAGACCTTTCCCGCCCGAGGCGCCCCTCAATCATTGCATGGCGTAGTATGAACAGAATGTTAATAGGGCTCAAATCACCCCAATTTGGTCAGCCGTGACATTCCGGCATCAATGCGCGTCGGCGTTCTTCTGGGATGTGCCCGCCGGCACGACATGGACCACGCGATAGCCATTCTCCCGCAACCACCGCAGGAAGTCCGGCATCATGGCGGCCGTGCGCGCCTGGGCATCGTGGAACAGGATGATACCCTTGCGGGCGGCGGTGACGCGGTCGGTGATCAACTTGAGTTCCTGCGCCGGCGTCATGTCGTTCCAGTCGCTGGCCCAGAAATCGGCGCCGAACACGACGATGCCGCGGTGCTCGAGCATGTCGAGCTGGGCCGGCGTGGACTCGAAATAGGGGAAGCGGAAGAACGGCGTCGACGGTGTCGTGGTCGAGACCCCGTGCAATGCCTTCTCGTCGGAGGCGATGCCGTGGTCGATCTCGTAGTGCGCCGTATCAGCCGGGATACGCGCCATGTACGGATGCGACCAGGTGTGATGACCGATGGTATGACCTTCGCGGGCGATGCGCTTGACGAGATCAGGGAATTCGGTGGCGCTGCGGCCGACCAGGAAGAAGGTCGCGCGCACGCATTCCTGCGCCAGCGCCGCCAGCACCTTGTTCGTCGAGGGCGGACGCGGACCGTCGTCAAAGGTCAGCACCACCTCGTGATCTTCAAGCGGCAGCGTCTGCGGAAAGCTCTTCAAGCCAACGCGTGGCGTGGTCTTGGCATCGACGCTCAGGATCCGCGAGGTGCCGAGCGCATCGCTCCGGGGGCAATCAGCCGCCCGGGCCGAGCCGATCACGGTGAGGCCGGCGAGAGCCAGGCCCGTCGTGATCGAGGTCCATTTCGGCCGATGCATCTTTACCATTGCGCTCGCGATTGTCTTGTGGGTATTGCCTCACCGTCAGCCCAAACCATCAAACCTGTGAAACGGCGAGGCGTTCCCATGGATGAACAGATCGATGGCGCTGCTTCCGCCGAGGCATTGGTACTCGACCACGTCCCCATGCGCAACGAAGACGGCGAAATCAGGCATGAATTCGTCGAGGAAATTGCCCATGCGATCGAGGCCGCCGACAGCGCTGCGCTGCGCGCCTGCGTCGCCGAGCTGCACGAGGCCGACCTCGGTGATCTCATCGCGGCGCTTGCGCCCGACGACCGCGTCCGCCTGGTCGAGCTGACCGGCGCCGATTTCGACTTTTCCGCGCTGAACGAGGTCGACGAGAGCGTTCGCGAGGAAATCCTCGACGAGCTGCCGCCGGAAACGGTAGCCGAAGGTGTCCGCGAACTGGAATCCGACGATGCGGTCGAGTTGCTGGAGACCCTCGACGAGGCGGAGCAGGAAGAGATCCTCGAGAAGCTGCCGCTCAAGGAGCGCGTCGCGCTCGAGCGCAGCCTGCTGTATCCGGAAAACTCCGCCGGCCGCCGCATGCAGACCGAGTTCATCGCTGTGCCGCAGGATTTCACGGTCGGGCAGGCGATCGACTACATGCGCGACACGCCCGATCTGCCTGACCGGTTCTACGAGATTTACGTCGTCGACAAGGACCAGCACTGGCAGGGCGCGGTGCCGCTCGACGTGCTGCTGCGCGCCCGCCGCCCGGTGCCGCTGACCGAGCTGACCGACGAGGATCGCCGTCGCGTCTCCGTCCTGGAGGATCAGGAGGAGGTGGCGCGCATGTTCGGCAAGTATAATCTCGTCGCAGTCCCCGTGCTCGATACCCAGGACCGCCTCGTCGGCGTCATCACGGTCGACGACGTCGTCGACGTCATCGAGGAGGAGGCCGACGAGGACCTCAAGGCGCTCGGCGGCGTCACCAGCGATGAAGAGCTGTCGGACACCTTTCTCACAATTGCGCGCGGCCGCTTCAACTGGCTGCTGATCAACCTCGCCACCGCCTTCCTGGCCTCGTCCGTGCTCGGCCTGTTCGAGGGCCAGCTCGAGAAGATGGTGGCGCTCGCCGTGCTGGCGCCGATCGTCGCGAGCCAGGGCGGCAATGCCGCGACCCAGACCATGACGGTCGCCGTCCGCGCGCTCGCCACCCGCGAGCTCGGTTCCTCCAATGCCTGGCGCGTGGTGATCCGCGAGACGCTGGTCGGTCTCGTCAACGGCATCGGCTTTGCGGTGATCACGGGCATCGCGGCGGTGGCATGGTTCAAGATCCCGGGCCTCGGTGTCGTCATCGGGCTTGCGATCATCGTGAACCTCGTCGCCGGCGCGCTCGGTGGCATCCTGATCCCGATGGCGCTCGAACGCGTCAGGGCCGATCCGGCCGTGGCCTCGGGTACGTTCGTGACGACAGTGACTGACGTGGTCGGATTCTTCTCCTTCCTCGGCATTGCAACGCTGTGGTTCGGGTTGAAGTAAGACCCGTGTCTGCTCCGTCATTCCGGGGCGCGCCACTTGGCGCGAGCCCGGAATCCATCTGTCCGCATGCGCCGGTGCTCAATGGATTCCGGGCTCGCGCCTCGCGCGCCCCGGAATGACGGTGAGACCATCTTTAATCCGACCTTAAGCGACCTCCCGCATGATTCCCTCGCGCTTGGGGGAATGAGCATGCGGTTGCGGCTGAAGGCGGACGGACGGGTCGTTGAGTTGCGGGACGGGCAAGAGCTTCCTATTGCGCCGTTTTCCGTCCAGCCGGTCCAGCCTGCGATCGAGACTCCGCCGGCGGAAGCCGGCTCGCTCGGGGTGCGCGATCTGCGCCGGCGCGCCTGTTTGACCCAGATGGAGTTCGCCGCCAAGCTTGGCGTGCCCGTCGAGACCATCCGCAATTGGGAGCAGGGCAAGCGCGCCCCGCGTGGACCCGCCCGCGCGCTGCTGGCCGTGATCGCGCATGCGCCTGATACGGTGTTCCAGGCGCTGGCCAAAGCCTGACGTCAAGGCCTGACTCGCGAACCTGCCGACAGCATTGCGGCTGAAGATCAGCATCTACAGCCAGCCTCGTCCGTTGCACTCTGGCGACCAGGTCCATAATGACGGCGCTGACGACTCCCGGGGCGCCGCAACAGAGAGAATCCTCATGCTGTTCGTCGAGGCCAATGGCGCCAAAATCCCGGCGATCGGGCTCGGGACCTGGGAGCTGAGCGGCCGGACCTGCGCCCGCGTGGTCGAGCAGGCGCTGCGGCTGGGCTACCGCCATATCGACACCGCCCAGGTCTATGACAATGAGCGCGAGGTCGGCGACGGATTGCGCGCCTCCGGCGTCCGCCGCGACGACGTCTTTGTCACCACCAAGGTCTGGACCAACCATTTCGCGCCGCACGATCTCGAGCGGTCGATCAAGGAGAGCCTGGTGCGCCTGAGGCTTCCCGCTATCGACCTCGTGCTGTTGCACTGGCCCAATCCGCACGTGCCGCTGGAGGAGACGTTGGGCGCGCTGGCGCATGCCAAGCGCATGGGCCTCACGCGCCACATCGGCGTCTCCAATTTCACGGTCGCGCTGATCGAGCAGGCGGTCGCCCTGTCAGGCGAGCCGCTGGTCTGCAACCAGGTCGAATATCATCCCTATCTCGATCAGGCGAAGGTGAGGGCGGCCTGCGACCGGCACGGGATGGCACTCGTTGCCTACAGCCCGATCGCCAAGGGCCGCATCAAGTCCGACCGGACGCTCCTGGACATCGGCCACGCCCATCGCAAGACGCCGGCGCAGATCTGCCTGCGCTGGCTGGTGCAACAGAATGTGTCTGCCATTCCCAGAACCTCGCGCGTCGAACGTCTGTCGGAGAACATCGAGATCTTCGATTTCGAGCTCTCGGATGACGAGATGGCAGATATCGCCGCACTGGCCAGGCCCAAGGGACGCCTGACCGATTTCGGCTTCGCGCCGAAATGGGATTGAGGGGGAACTTGGGTATGCTAGGAGCAGGATGGCAACCCAAGATCGGGCGATGGAACTGCGCAAGATCATCCGGACGGACATTACGGCGTCGGCGATCGCGCATTTGACGCTGGTCGCGCTGATCATCGTGATCAGCGAGGTCCATCCATTTCATTCCGCGCCGTCCGAGACCGTTGCGGTCGACATCGTCACGCCGGAGCAGGTGAAGCAGCAAGAGGCCAAAGCAGAAGAAAAGGCAGAGGAGAAGGCCAAGAAGGAGGCGAAGGAGGAGGCGAAGGAGAAGCCGTCCGAGCCGCCCCCTGATCTGAAGCTGCCGAAGCTCGACTTCACTGACAAGGACAAGCCGGACACATCGCCCCAGCCTGCGGCCAAGGAGAAGCTGGCGCCTCAGCAGAAGCAGGCTGCGCACGAGGCGCAACAGAAGCAGCCTGCGATGCCGCAGCCGCAGGCGGCCGCTCCGGCCTATCAGCCGCCGGAGCCTGATGTGACGATCAAATACGGCGTGATGCTGGGCCTGCCGCCCGCGTCGAAAGACGCCCCCAAGGATGATGGTGGCGATGCCAAGGACTCGATCGCGGCCAAGCTGCCGCCGGAGGTCATTACCGAGCTTCGGCGTCACCTGAGAAGTTGTTTGAAACTCCCGGCGGAGGTCGCGCCGACCGATGCCGTGCGCATCAGACTGCGGATGGTGATGGCCACCGACGGTACGCTGGCGCGGCCGCCCATCCTGATCGAGGCGCCGCCGTCCGCGAAGGGCGTGGCCATCGTAAAATCAGCGATCAGTGCGACGCAAGCCTGCCAGCCTTACAAGATGTTGCCGCCGGACAAATACGAGGAATGGAAGGTGATGGACCTTTCGTTCACGCCGCGGGATTTCGGGTCATAGTTTTCGACTGGGATTACGCGAGCGCGCGACGTGTGTCTGCGTCTACACACTCGCTGTCATCGCCCGGCCAGTGCGCAATTGCGCACCAGGACCGGGCGATCCAGCACTCCGAGACGGCGCGGATAGAACCGAGAAGCTGCGGTGTACTGGATTCCCGCTGCGCGGGGAATGACAGCGTCACTTGGAGAACCATGCCGCCGCCTCATACTCCGTCATTGCGAGCGCAGCGAAGCAATCCAGAACCCCTCCGCGGAAAGACTCTGGATTGCTTCGCTGCGCTCGCAATGACGACGTGCAAAGAGCTCGGCTCACCGGCCGCGCTTGCGCTCATCGCCCGCGGCCACCTCCGGCGCCATGGCGGCCCAGGCGCTGGAGGCGAACTGCCGTCGCCAGGTCACGACCACCACCGCGGCCGTGGTCACGAACAGCACCCAGGGGCTGACGAACCAGCCGAGATAGCCGAGCGCGAAGAAGAAGGCGCGCTGGCCGCGGTTGAAGTGGCGGCCGGCGGATTCGAACAGGCGCGTGGTGCGCATCACATGGGCTTCCGCCTCCGGCGTGTCGCGCTGCGAGGCCGGCGGCATGCCACCATAGAGGATGGCGACATAGTTGAACAGGCGATAGGCCCAGGCGAATTTGAAGAAGGCATAGACGCAGATCAGCACGAGGCCGACGCATTTCAGCTCCCACATTGCGGGCGAGGTGCTGAGATCGATCGGCAGCTTGGCCAGAATCGTGATGGCATCGTTGGTGGCGTGCAGCAGCGCGAGCGCGCCGCCGAGCGCGAACAGGCTGGTGGAGGCGAAGAAGGCGGTGCCGTTCTGAAGCGAGGCCATGATCTGCATGTCGACCATGCGCGCCTCGCGGTCGAGCAGGCGGCGCACCCAGACTTCGCGGTATCTGTTCATCCGGGCCGACAGGCTGTCGCGGCCATAGGCGGAGTGCTCGAGCGTGGCGGCATAAACCAGCCACTCGATGATGAAGAAGCCGACGGCGGTGATGTCGACCCAGTGCCTGCTCATATCTGTCTCCTCGCGGGCCACCACGATTGCCATGCATGTTCCTGTGCGGCAACGATTGATTGGCGGCAGGCGATGGCGCTAAAAGCAGCCGCACACGGATTTACGGAAGGACCCGAGACATGGCAGCGCTCAAGCTCGCGATCGGCAACAAGAACTACTCGTCATGGTCGATGCGGCCCTGGCTTGCGCTGCGCGCCAACGACATCCCGTTCGTGGAGACCGTGATTCCGCTCTACACGGACAATCCCGCGGACAAGGAGCAGATCCTGTCCTTCAGCCGCGCGGGCAAGGTGCCGGTGCTGGTCGACGGTGACATCACGGTGTGGGATTCGCTTGCCATCATCGAGTACATCGCCGAGCGTTATCCGGAGAAGAAGCTGTGGCCCGACGATGTCGCGGCCCGCGCCTTTGCCCGTTCGGTCTGCGCCGAGATGCATTCCGGCTTCATGGCCTTGCGCAGCGAATGCGGCATGAACCTGCACCGTCCGGTGCGGCCTGTGACGCTGTCGGCGGATGCCAAGGCCAATGTCGCGCGCGTTGAGGAGATCTGGCACACGTGCCGGACCCGCTATGGCGCCGGCGGGCCGTTCCTGTTCGGGCGCTTCGGCGCGGCGGATGCGATGTATGCGCCGGTCGTGCATCGCTTCCGCACCTACGCCATCGAGGTCACGCCGGAGACCAAGGCCTACATGGATACGATGATGGCAATGCCGGCGTTCCAGGAATGGACCCGCGATGGCCTCGCCGAAACGCTTGTCATCGAAAAGTTCGAGGACGCATAGTCGAAAACATGATCCGGAGACGTGGATACCGCTTCTCAGATAAGGCCATGCTGGCTTGAAATGTGAATGAGCACCGCTTGACGACGTGCCGAACGGCGGCGCTCAATCATGGGGAATAACGAAGAGGGGACGGCCATGGGACTTCTGGACTCGCTGGAGAACAATCCCGCACTGCGCAGCGCGCTTGGGCAGCTCGGCGCCGCCGTGCTGCCAGCCGTGCTGAGCGAGGTGATGGGCAGCAACAACCAGGGTGGCCTGGGTGCGATCGTCGCAAAGCTGCAGCAGGCGGGCTTCGGCGAGCAGGTGAAGTCCTGGCTCGGCAATGGCCAGAACCTTCCCATCTCGGCCGACCAGCTCCGCGCCGTGCTCGGCAACGACACCGTCCGCCAGCTCGCGGCGCGCTACAACATCCCGGTTGACCAGCTCGGCGAAATCCTGGCCCAGGAGCTGCCCAAGGCGGTGGACCAGGCAAGCCCGAACGGCCATCTGCCTCACGGCGCTTGAGGGCGGGACGTTCCGGCGGTATCGCAGGGAGCTTGGTTCCCTTACTATCGTACTGAAAACATTGCCGGATTGTCCCATTTGAGACGGTTGTATACTGCTGGCCAAAACGCCGCATCGCGTGCTATAGGTCACACCGGGTTTTCAGCCGGTCCGTCGCAGTGGGACCCTGGGCACGGCCGGCGCTGTTTGAGTGATGGAGATGGGCGTTGAAGCATAAATTCCCCGTGGGAACGCGCGTATTGTTCACTGCCAGCAACGTCGCGCGCCCGGCTGCGAGTGGCTCATACGAGGTCATTCGCCTGCTGCCGACGGAAGGCGACGACTGCCAGTACCGGATCAAGAGCTCCACCGAGGCCTTCGAACGGGTCGCCAAGGAAAGCCAGCTCGCGCTGTCGTAATGCGCTGACGCTAGCTGCGCATTGACATCGCGGACGAATTTGCGCCGCTCGCCGTCAAAAGGCCCGCTTCACCTCCGCAAGGTGGGCCGGGGGCAGTTGCCGACTCGCGGTGCTCGCTTGACCATCAGCTCTTTGCTCGCGTGAGGGGACATCGCGCATGAACGGGGCATGGGCCTCATCGCTCGACCAAATCTGGCGCTCGCCATCTTTCCCGATGTGGATGACGCTGGCGGCTGCCGGCTTCTTCGGATTGATCATGCTGATCACGCTGTTGCGCGCCGAGAGATCAGTCGCCAACGGCGCGCTGACCGTCATCACGCTGCTCTCGATCGGCATCGCAGTGGCCGCCACCGTGAAGATCTACGGACCGGTGGGGCAGGCGGCTCCGGCCGAAGCCCGCACGCAAGCCACTGTCACCGCGACCCTCCCGGCGCTGGCCTGCCTCGACGATCTCGCCGGCGATGCCGTGGCCGCCGGCTGCGAGAGGGCACTGTTCGGTGCGCCTGACACGGCGGCAGCCGCCGTGGCTTATACGGCGGCCCGGATCGATCGGCTGACCGCGCTTGGCGATGCCGCGACCGCCGACAAGAGCCTGACGCTCGACACCAAGGTGCTGCGCAAGGCGCTGGAGCGTGATCGCTTCGGCCTCGTGGCGCAGGTGCTGGTCAGCCGCGACGGCTGCACCCAGTTCGATTGCGCCGCGTTCCGCTCGCTGACGGATCAGCAGCAGGTCGCGGCCAATATGGATTCCCATCTCTATGATCAGCTAGTCGCGCGCTATGCGCCGACCTGGAATTCGCCTGTAGCGGCGCCAGGAGCGCTGCCGCCCAATCCGATCGCGGCATTGCCGCCATCGATGCCGTCAGGCAAGCCGACCAATGCCGAGTTCCCGAGCGCCTCGTCGACCCCGCCGGTGAGCATCATGACTCCGGAGCCGCCGACGTCAGCCACGCGCCAGTCGTCGGCCGCCAATGCGTCGGCCGCACCGGCTGCGGCCTCCCGTGCGCCGGCTGCGACCTCGGCGCAGGCCGCCGCGCCCGCTGCGAAGAAGCCGCCCGCGCCGAAGGCTGCGCGCGCGCCGGCCGCCGCGCCGGTTCCGCTCGCACCGCCGCCGGGCGCGGCTCCCGCGGCTGCGGATAACAATTAGTTCGGCTTTGAAAACCTGTGCATGGCCCGCTAATGCTGGGCCATGCCACTCCATCTGATCAAGCTTGCCGTCGGCTGCGACTCCGTCAAGGAATTGAAGGCGTGGGTCGCCGAACGGATGCAGACAGCCAAGAAAAAAGGCCTGCCGCAACACCACATCCACATCACCCGCATGGTGCCGAAGCGCGACGCCGAGCTTCTCGCCGGCGGATCGCTTTATTGGGTCATCAAGGGCGAGATCGCCGCGCGTGAGAAGATCATCGGCATCGAGCCATTCCGCGACAAGGATGGCATCGGACGCTGCCGGATCGTGATGCAGCCGAAGGTCATTTCGGTGTCACCGCGACCGATGCGTCCGTTCCAGGGCTGGCGCTATCTCACCGAGGATTCCGTGCCGCCCGATCTCGGCAAGTCGGCCGCGGGCACCATCGCGGCGATGCCTGAGCCGATGCGGCGGGAGCTGCGCGATCTCGGACTGCTCTAAACCGCGACATTGTCGATCAGCCGCGTCGTGCCGAGCTTGGCGGCGACCAGGATCCGCAGCGGCCCGTCGTTGCGCGACGTGACAGGGGCCAGCGTCTTTGCGTGGCGCACCTCGAAATAGTCGAGTGCAAAGCCGGCAGCCGCGATGGTCTCGGCGCCACGGGCCATCGCGGGTCTGATGGCTTCGCCGGCGTGAATGCGGCCGGCACTGTCCTTCATAGCGCGGTAGAGCACTGTCGCGGTCTGGCGTTCCTCGGGCGAGAGGTAGACGTTGCGGGAGGACATCGCGAGCCCGTCGCGCTCGCGCACGGTGCGGGAGCCGATCACCTTCACGCCGAGGTCGAGGTCGCGTGCCAGCTGCGTGACCACGCGCAATTGCTGAAAGTCCTTCTCGCCGAAGATCGCGACGTCGGGCCGGCATTGCGTGAACAGCTTGCCGACGACGGTGGCGACGCCGCCGAAGAAGTGCGGGCGGAAGCGGTCCTCGAGGCCGGCCAGCGCCGGTCCCTCCGGGACGATGCGAGTCGCAAAACCCTCCGGATACATCGCCTCGACGCCGGGGTGCCAGACGATGTCGACACCCTCGGCTGCGAGCTTGGCGATGTCGGCTTTCCAAGTCCGCGGATAAGCGCCGAAATCCTCCGATGGCGCAAACTGCGTCGGGTTGACGAAGATCGATACGACGACGCGGCTGCCGCGCCGCTTGGCGAGGCGCACCAGCGACACATGGCCGTCATGGAGTGCCCCCATGGTCGGCACCAGCGCGACCGTGGCCTTTCGCTTGCGAAGATTGTCGACGGCGCGTCGCAGGGCGGGCACCGTGCGGGTGATCAAGGGGCTTGGTGACATCAGAGCTCGGGAAGGTTGGGGGTGGGCGCCGCCAGCCGCGCAGCCGGCTAACCTTAACAAGCGCCGGCTGTGGACGCCATGCATCGACATCGTGCACAGCACGTTCTGCAGCGAGGATGTCGCGCCATTGTGGGCTGGATCACGGAGGCGAGGCCGCGCGCGATTCATGATGACCATTATCGCCCTGTGATTTCGTTATCCTGTCACGCATTTCACTTGACCGCAGACGCGGCCAAATCGAAGATATTGCTTAAGGGGTGTTGAGGATCGCCATGCTTGTGCAGGCTAGCCAAAGCCAATCCGGCTCGGCGCACGTTGTTGTGCTCGGCAATGAGAAAGGCGGCTCCGGCAAATCGACCACCGCCCTGCACATCGCGGTTGCGCTCCTGAAGGCCGGTCAGCGCGTCGCCACCATCGACCTCGACTGCCGCCAGCAAAGCTTCACTCGTTACATCAACAACCGGTCCGCCTGGGCGCGCCGCACCAGGCTCGACCTCGAGTTGCCGGTGCATCGCTGCATCAAGCTTGGCGAGACCATGCTGATCGCCGAGAACGAGAATTCCGAGTTCCAGCAGTTCATGGAGGCGGTCTCGGCGGTCGAGAGCCGTTTCGACTTCATCGTCATCGATACACCCGGCACCGACAGCTATTTGATGCGGCTGGCCCATTCGATGGCCGACACGCTGGTGACGCCGATCAACGACAGCTTCCTCGATTTCGACGTGCTCGGTACCGTCGACCCCACCAACTACGCGGTAACAGGGGAAAGCCATTACGCCGAGATGGTGCGCGATGCCAGGCGCAAGCGCCGTCAGCTCGACGGCTCGACCACCGACTGGATCGTGGTGCGCAATCGCCTGTCGATGCTCGGCTCGCGCAACAAGCAGCTCGTCGCCGACGGGCTGAAGGATTTGTCGCTGCGGCTCGGCTTCCGCTACGTCGACGGCTTCGCCGAGCGTGTCGTCTATCGCGAGTTCTTTCCGCGCGGCCTGACCGCCCTCGACGAGATCGACGAGGCGACGCTCGGGATGCGACCCAATCTCGGCCACCTCACGGCGCGGGAGGAGGTCACGAGCCTGCTGCGCCAGCTCAAACTGCCGCTCGACGAGCGGGGCCGGCGACGTGCGGCAAATCGCGCCGAGTGGTTCAGCCAGGTGGACAAACCGCTCGAGGTCCACGACATCCTCGGCGCCTAGCGCGGTAAGTCGCTACTTCCGGTCGACCATGGCCCAAGCGGTTCCCGCGGGAACCCGTCGGGCCTGAAGTTTGTTTTCACCTAGCATTCACCGTGAAATTGAACCCGATCGTGACGGGGTGCGTCGGGTGGTCATCTGTATCTGGTCGTAGCGGTATCAGAACGCGGTGCCCACCAAACGTGTGCGTCGCACAATGAAAGGGCTGTCGGTTCACAATATTTAGCCTTCCTGTCACGCGCCTGTGACATATATTGGGGAATAGGCGACCAGGGGCCGAAGAGCCTCGGAAGAAACACGATTTTCAACAGGGATCAGGCCGCACGGCCTGGGGCTGAGGACGAAAATGAAGCGTGGAATTGCCGTTCTGGTTTCTGTGGGAGCCCTCTTCAGTGTCGCCTATTTCACGGCGAGCAAGTGGGCCATCAAGCACGAGACCATCACCTTCTACGACGCTTCGCGCGACAATCGTCCCGTGCCTGTCGACATCGCAATCCGTCGCGACAAGGAAATGCAGGCCAATGCCGGCATGATCACGCTTCCGGTCGCGGTGATCAATCACGGCAACACCGTCAAGAACACCGAGTACGGCTTCCTCGCCAACATCTTCGCTGCGCGCGGCTACATGGTCGTGAGCCCGCAGCACGATTTGCCGACCGATCCGCCCATGGTGACCAAGCCCGGCGAGCTCTATGTCGGCCGTCTGCCGCAGATCCTGCGCGGTGTCGCCAATATTCATCTGGCAATGCAGGAGATGAAGAAGGTTCAGCCCAACGCTGACTACACCAAGGTGACGATGGTCGGCCATTCCATGGGCGGCGACATCACGATGTATTTCGCCAAGCAGTATCCGGACGAGGTCAAGAAAGTCGTGACGCTGGACAATCTCCGCGTCCCCTTCGTCACCGCCGGCAAGTTCAAGATCCTGTCGTTCCGCTCCCACGATCCGCAGTTCAAGACCGATCCGGGCGTGCTGCCGACCGACGAGGAGTGTGAGAAGGCCGGTATCCAGGTCGTGAAGACGGACTTCCAGCACAACGACATGCGCGACACCGGTCCGGACGATGCCAAGAATTCGATCCAGGGCATGCTGGATAAATTCCTGAGCGATACCGATAGTTCGATCGCGCCGGTCGACACGACGTCGTCGCCGCCGAAGGTGCTGGAGCCCGGTCCGGTTGCCCTGATGGCGCCCGCCAAGAGCTGATCCTGGAACGGCTGATCCTGGAACGGCTGATCCTGGAACGGCTGATCCTGGACAGCTGATCCGAGAAGAGCTGATCTGAAGAGCTGACCGAAACAAGTCTCAAAGCCTCCGCCGGCCCCGACTGCGGAGGCTTTGCACATTGACCGGGCAGGGCACGCTATCCACATTGGTGGCGAGGCACCAAGGGCAATGCCAGATGTCCGGCGATTCCATCAAACCGCGCCATAGCGATCCCCTGTCCGAGCGAGCCGAGAACGACGGCGCGCTGCCGCAGGCAAAGACCTCGACCTCCGAGGATGTCGCCGCCTTCGTCGCCAAGGCGCGTGCATTGTCTCCGCATGCACCGGGTGCGAAGGGCCGCTTGATCTTTGCGCTGGATGCGACGATGAGCCGGCAGCCGACCTGGGACATGGCCTGCGCGCTTCAGGCTGACATGTTTCGCGAGGCTGCGGCGCTTGGCAGCCTCGACATCCGGCTGGTCTACTATCGCGGCTACAATGAATGCCGCGCGACGGGGTGGATTTCCGACAGCAGCAAGCTTGCAACACTGATGAGCAAGATCGATTGCCGCGGCGGCGACACCCAGATCGGCAGAGTGCTGACCGATGCGCGGCGCGAGGCGGTTAGATCAGGCGTACGTGCCGTGGTCTTCGTCGGTGACGCCATGGAGGAGAAGGTCGACGCGCTCTGCGCCATGGCCGGCGAGCTCGGCATGCTGAAGGTGCCGGTGTTCCTGTTTCAGGAAGGCCATGATGCGGTCGCCGAACAGGCCTATCGCGAGATTGCGCGTTTGACCGGCGGTGCCTGGTGCCGGTTCGATCCGGGCGCGGCGGCACAGCTGCGCGAGCTGTTGCGAGCCGCCGCCGCCTATGCCGCCGGCGGCCGCGAGGCATTGCTGCGATTGGCGAAGACAACGGGCGGAGCTGCACAGTTGATCGGACAGATGAAGTGAGGCTGGCCCTTCCGGTTCGGCGCGACAGCATGCTTTTTGGCAATTGGGCGACTATATTCACGCCATGACTCTGATCGCCGGCGTTGTCGCCGTTATCACGCTCTATTTGTTGCTCCAGATGTTCCGCGCCGCCAATCCGGCGGTGCTGGCGCGCACCATCAAGCTAGGCGGCGGTGTAGTCGCGCTCGCGGTCGCCGCCTTTACCGGCTTGAGGGGCGAACTGGCGGTGGCGATCCCGCTCGGACTTTTCGGAGCCGGACTGCTCGGCTGGACGCCGCTCGCGAATGCGGGCTTTGGCAATGTCGGAGGGCTGTTCGGTGGTGGCGCATCGCGCTCATCCGGTCGGGCCTCGCGCGTGCGATCGCAATTCCTGGATATGCGGCTCGATCACGATTCCGGCCAGCTCTCGGGCGAGATCGTCTCCGGGCCGTATGCCGGGCGCAGCCTCGACGAGTTCGATCTTGCCGGCCTGCTGGCGATGGTCCCGGCGTTCGACGCCGAGAGCGTGGCCCTACTTGAAAGCTATCTGGACCGCCGGTTTCCCGCCTGGCGTCAGAACGCGCAGGGCAACGCGGCAGGGGGGCAGCGCCGCACGGCGCCGAGCGGCAAAATGACGGCGGAGGAAGCCTATCAGATCCTTGGCTTGCAGCCGGGAGCGGGGCGCGACGACATCAGCCGGGCGCACAAATCCCTCATGAAGAAACTGCATCCCGACCAGGGGGGCTCGACGTACCTCGCTGCCCGGGTAAACGAGGCCAAGGATACTCTGCTTCGTACGCATAACGGCTAACTCCGGCACTACGCCACAAACGCCCGTACCGCGTGAGCTTGCTTGCTCTGTTTGCCGTCGCCCCGATGCCCGCCATTGTCGGCGTGGTCGATCCCTTGGGTAAAGTTTTAACCGTAAATTCTTGACGAGAGGTTGTCGTGGAACAGCCTGCAGCGCCACCACGTCCCCAAAACAAAAAAGCCCGCGCAAGGCGCGGGCATTTTGATTCGAAAGGATCGAGAGATCAGTTGCGGACGGTCATGCAGGAGATGTCGGCACGCTTCAGCGTCCTGCATACCGCTTCGGCCTGGTCCCGTTCGAGCCCGGCAAAGCGGGCGCGGTAGAGCTTGCGATTGTCCCTGGCGACGACTGGCTCGGTGAACGGATCGGCCTTGCTGAGCAGGCCACGGGCCGAGCTGCGGGCAGCTTCAATGCGCTGCTGGGCCTCGCTCTCGCTCTCGAGCGCGCCGACCTGCACGATCCAGCCGCTATGGGTGACGGCCGGCTTGCTGGCGCTCATTTGGATCGGCTGCGGCGCCGGATCGGCGGAGGCAAGCTTGGCAGCCGGCGCGGGCGCCGGTGCGGCGACGGTGGTTGCCGGCAGCACGCCAAGAATGCCGTTGCCGGTGCCGAAGCCTGCCGGCTGCGGCGGCAATTCGGCTCGGGCGGGCTCCGGCTTGTTGACGATGTCGGCCCTGGCGACGACGGCGCCGGACGTCTCGGCGACGTCACCGCGGGCTGGAATCGTGTTGGTGACTTGCGGTGCGACCTGCGTCGGGGCGGCGGAGGCGACCTTGACTGCGCCGGCCTTGACCTGAACCGTCTTGACCCGGACCGGCTTCATCGGCTCGGACGAACCCGGAATGAGGGCAATTGGCTGGCTCGAGATCACGCCGTTGGTGAGAGGCGCCGGCTCGATCTTGGACTCGGTGGGCTTGGCTTCAGGCTTGGGCTGCACCGGCGGCATCGCCGCGGTTGCAGCCGCCAGCGCCGCAAAGCGCGAGGCCGGACGCGGCGCGGGGGCCTCGGCAGCAGGAGCGGCCGCGACCTGGACAGGCGGGACGGGGCGTGCCGGGGTCTCCGATGCATCGGCGACGTCGGTGCTGGCATCGGCACTATTGCGCTCGGTCACTGCGGCAACCGTGTGGGTGGTTGCGCCCTTCTCGAGATTCTCTGCGAGCAGATTGCGCATGATGGCATCGCGCGAGCCGCCGCTGCGACCGCCAAGCACGACGCCGATGAGATAGCGGTTGCCACGGCGCATCGAGGTGACGAGGTTGAAGCCGGAGGCGCGGGTGTAACCGGTCTTGATGCCGTCGACGCCCTCGACGCTGCCGAGCAGGTGATTGTGGCCGCGGATCTGCTCGCCACGCCAGGTGAACGAGGTGGTCGAGAAGTAGCGATAGTAGCGCGGGAAGCGCTCCTGGATGGCGCGGCCGAGCGTCGCCTGGTCGCGGGCGGTGGTCACCTGCTCGTCGTTGGGCAGGCCATTGGCGTTGCGATAGACCGTCTTGGACATGCCGAGCGCGCGCGCCTTGCGCGTCATCATCGCGGCGAAATCGTTCTCGCTGCCGCCGATCGCTTCCGCGATCGCGACAGCGGCGTCATTGGCCGAGCGGGTGACGAGGCCCTTGATCGCGTCTTCGACGCGGATGGTCTGGCCGGCACGCAGGTTCAGCTTGGTCGGATCCTGGTCGGCGGCGTGCTGCGACACCGGCAGCTCGGTATCGAGCTTCATCTTGCCGGACTCCAGACGCTCGAACAGAAGATAGAGCGTCATGATCTTGGTGAGCGAAGCCGGATGGCGAATGCCGTCGGGGCTGATCGATTGCAGCACGGCACCGGAATTACCGTCGACGATGATCGACGCGAATTGCGGGCTGTAGCTCTCGGAGGCCTCGTGATGCACCCGGTGGTGCGCATAGTGGCGCCGATAGCGCCGTGCGTCGGCTGCATCGGTCGTGAAGATGACGGCTGTGGTGACCGTGAGAAACCCGAAAACGCCAACCCGCGCCAAGCGCGAGGAAGACCAGTTGCTACGAAGCATGGAACCCCGTCCCCGTTTGTGACTTGATCACCGGCTCGTGAGGCGAAATTGTGCCCTGCGGACCCGGGATCATTACCTGCTCAGGCTGTCCCTCCGCTGGTGTTCACTGCGGGGGACGTTGGGCCTGAGCCGCTGTTCTGGCTAAGGTGATGTTCTCACACGGCTTTTGGCCGCCTGCGGAAGTGAACACGTCCAGGGAATCAGGGTAGGGGACGGCGGTTTCCAAAAGCTTAAGAAACCCTTGCGGGAAAGCCCGGGAATTTCCGTAAGTGGCGTCGACTTTTGTGCGCCGCACAAGATTCTTGACTTTTTTGTGCATTGCACTAATTGTGGGCAGAGTCAGGGAGCCGGGGCTTCCGGACGCGAGCCAGGGAAAAAGGATTCCAAGATGTTCAAGGTTGAAGACTTCCAGAACTACGGGAAAGAGCATTTCGAGACCTACGTTGCCTCCGCAACCTCGGTGCAGCACGGCCTCCAGGCGATCGCCAGCGCCTATGGCGACTACACCAAGAAGTCGTTCGAAGACACCAAGTCGTTCGTCGAGAAGCTTTCCGGCGTGAAGTCGCTGGACAAGGCGCTTGAAGCGCAGACCGATTTCGCCCGTTCCGCTTACGAAACCTTCGTCGCGGAATCGCAGAAGATCGCAGGCCTCTACAGCGACCTCGCCAAGCAGGCGTTCAAGCCGGTTGAGACGGTCGTGTCGAAGTTCACCCCGGCTGCCCAGTAATTTTCTGAACTCCTGATCACAAGGCCCGGCTGCATCAGCCGGGCTTTTTTATTTTGCACGAGGCTCTCTTTGCATAGCGCTCGCGGTGTAGGTCCGCGGTGAGCGTGATGTTCGGCAGCGCGGACGTATCGACGAGCAGCGCATTGAAATAGGCGTCCGCCTTCGTCAAAGGCGGCTGTCAGCGGGCCGGCGAAATACGACGACGGCGTCATTGTGGTCTTGCTGGATCTCACGCCACAGCGTTGAACAACGGATGAAGCGGACCGTAGAAATCCGGAGGAATGGCCGTGCCGAAACGTCGAGGTCATGTCGATGTCAGGTTCCTGATCAGCATGTTCCGAACAGGCGGGCGGGAAGTTTTTGTCAAACCGGTCCGGATTGACTAACCTTGTCCAGGATCGCCCGGACCGGGAATCGGGGCGCCGCGGCCGCATCGGCTGGGCCTTTGCACGCTTGCGGCGAGCCGAGGGCGGGCCCATATTGCCTGCAATCGATCCGGCTCGACCGGACCGGTTGGAAGCGGCGATCCGACAAGGCGGCGCGCCGGCGCGAGACCCACGCGTGTGGGCGGCGCGGCGGACCGTCAGACGCTTCCGTGGGGAATTTGAACGCCTGAGCCATGCTGCAATTGACTTCCAGACTCGACCTGTCCGCGGCGGCTGCCGCCCATGCTCCCCGGATGAGCAACGACGAGAACCGTTCCGGTGGCCCGGCGGGTCCGAACACGTCTGTCATTACCAAGGTCAAACCTAAGACCAAGCGGCCGAACCTCTATCGTGTGCTGATCCTGAACGACGACTACACGCCGATGGAGTTTGTGGTCCATGTGCTGGAGAAGTTCTTCCAGAAGGACGTCGAGGCCGCGACCAAGATCATGCTGCATGTCCATCATCACGGGATCGGCGAGTGCGGTGTGTTCACCTACGAGATTGCCGAGACCAAGGTGACGCAGGTGATGGATTTTGCCCGCAAGCACCAGCACCCCCTGCAATGCGTGATGGAAAAGAAGTAACCGCGCGTTCGAATCCGGCGTTCTTTGGAGTGCTTCTGTTCGCGCGGTGTGTGACGTCAGCGCAAGCCGCGGCGTGATCCGGCCGACTCAGCGCCGGCGTCTGTCCTGCCCAAATGGGCAGTTTTGCCCAAATCGGAACGGGTTTTGCATCGAGGATGCGGTGGGCGCGCAATGCCCGTAGAGTCGCGGAACCGGTCTTTTGCCGCGATCTTGTATAACTATATGTGACAAAGGTTGTTGTTGCCTGACCGGGCGATGGCGATCATGATGGTGGGGGCCATAGAGGACGCGAATGCCGACTTTTTCCCAAAGCCTTGAACAATCCCTGCATCGTGCGCTGGCGATCGCCAATGAGCGTCATCACCAATACGCGACGCTCGAGCATCTTTTGCTCTCGCTGATCGACGACTCCGATGCAGCCGCGGTCATGCGCGCCTGTAGCGTCGATCTCGACAAGCTCCGCACGAGCCTCGTCAATTATCTTGAGACCGAATTCGAGAATCTGGTGACGGATGGCGCCGACGACGCCAAGCCGACCGCCGGCTTCCAGCGCGTGATCCAGCGCGCGGTGATCCACGTGCAGTCCTCCGGTCGTGAAGAGGTGACCGGCGCGAACGTGCTGATCGCGATCTTCGCCGAGCGCGAGAGCCATGCCGCGTACTTCCTGCAGGAGCAGGACATGACGCGCTATGATGCCGTCAACTATATCAGCCACGGCATCGCCAAGCGGCCGGGCGTCTCCGAGGCGCGTCCCGTGCGCGGCGTCGATGAGGAAACCGAGACCAAAGGCAACGAGGACTCCAAGAAGAAGGGCGAGGCGCTCGAGACCTATTGCGTCAACCTCAACAAGAAGGCGCGCGACGGCAAGATCGATCCGGTGATCGGACGCAATTCCGAGATCAACCGCGCGATCCAGGTGCTGTGCCGCCGGCAGAAGAACAATCCGCTGTTCGTGGGTGAGGCCGGCGTCGGCAAGACCGCGATCGCGGAAGGCCTCGCCAAGCGCATCGTCGACAGCGAAGTGCCGGAGGTCCTGGCAGCCGCCACCGTGTTCTCCCTCGACATGGGCACGCTGCTCGCCGGCACGCGCTATCGCGGCGACTTCGAGGAGCGCCTGAAGCAGGTGCTGAAGGAGCTCGAGGCGCATCCCAACGCCATTCTGTTCATCGACGAGATCCACACCGTCATCGGTGCGGGTGCGACCTCGGGCGGGGCGATGGACGCCTCGAACCTGCTCAAGCCGGCGCTCGCCTCGGGCACGATCCGCTGCATGGGCTCGACCACCTACAAGGAATATCGCCAGCACTTCGAGAAGGACCGCGCGCTGGTGCGGCGCTTCCAGAAGATCGACATCAACGAGCCGACGGTCGAGGACGCCATCGCCATCCTCAAGGGCCTCAAGCCTTACTTCGAGGACTACCACCGGCTGAAATACACCAATGAGGCGATCGAGGCTGCGGTGCAGCTGTCCTCGCGCTACATCCACGACCGCAAGCTGCCCGACAAGGCGATCGACGTGATCGACGAGTCCGGCGCGGCGCAGATGCTGGTGGCCGAGAACAAGCGCAAGAAGACGATCGGCATCAAGGAGATCGAGACCACGATCGCTTCGATGGCGCGGATCCCGCCGAAGAGCGTCTCGAAGGACGATGCCGAAGTGCTCAAGCATCTCGAGCAGACCCTGAAGCGCACCGTGTTCGGCCAGGACAAGGCGATCGAGTCGCTTGCCGCGTCGATCAAGCTGGCCCGTGCCGGCCTGCGTGAGCCGGAGAAGCCGATCGGCTGCTATTTGTTCTCGGGTCCGACCGGCGTCGGCAAGACCGAAGTCGCCAAGCAGCTCGCGGCGACGCTCGGCGTCGAACTGCTGCGCTTCGACATGTCTGAGTATATGGAGCGGCACACCGTGTCGCGGCTGATCGGCGCGCCTCCCGGCTATGTCGGCTTCGACCAGGGCGGCCTGCTCACCGACGGCGTCGACCAGCATCCGCATTGCGTGGTGCTGCTCGACGAAATCGAGAAGGCGCATCCGGATCTCTACAACGTGCTGCTCCAGATCATGGACCACGGCCGGCTCACCGACCACAACGGCAAGCAGGTCAACTTCCGCAACGTGATCCTGATCATGACCACGAATGCGGGCGCGGCGGATCTGGCGAGGCAGGCGTTCGGCTTCACGCGCTCCAAGCGGGAAGGCGACGACCACGAGGCGATCAACCGGCAGTTTGCGCCGGAATTCCGCAACCGTCTCGACGCCATCGTCTCGTTCGGTCATCTCAGTGTCGAGGTGATCGGCACCGTGGTCGAGAAGTTCGTGCTTCAGCTCGAGGCGCAGCTCGGCGACCGCGACGTCACCATCGAGCTGTCCGAGCCCGCCAAGACCTGGCTGATCCAGCACGGTTATGACGAGCAGATGGGCGCGCGGCCAATGGCCCGTGTCATCCAGGAGCACATCAAGAAGCCGCTGGCTGACGAGGTGCTGTTCGGCAAGCTCAAGGGCGGTGGCCACGTTCGCGTCGTCCTGGTCAAGGACGAGGCCGACGAGACCAAGGAAAAGATCGGCTTCGAGTTCGTCGAGGGGCCGGTCACCCCCAAGCAGGAAAAGCTGCCCGCCCGCAAGCGTCCGCCGGGCAAGCCCAACAAGCCGGGCGGCCCCGGCGGCTCCAAGGGGCCGACCTCGAAGGGCCCGCTGGTCAAGGCTTGATCGGCGCATCATGAATCGACAAGGCCGGCTGAAGAGCCGGCCTTTTTTTGGGTGGGGGTCTGTGTCAGGCGGTGTTACTCGCCGCGCAGGCGCTGATCGTCCTGCACACGGACGTGCTCGGCGCCGCGTGCCCCGGCCGGCGATAGCCGCAACATGCTCAGAACGGCGCCGCAGAGCGCAAATCCGACGCCGGCGAGGAGCGCGATCCGGGTCCCGTCAACCGGGTAGCGGCCAAGGAAAAGCGCAACCAGCGCAGCGCCTGTGGTCTGGCCGAGCAGGCGCGCGGTGCCCAGCATGCCGCTGGCGCCGCCCGAGCGCTCACGCGGGGCGGCGGCGATCATGGTGCGGTTGTTGGGCGTTTGAAACAGGCCAAAGCCGAAGCCCGCCAGCGCCATCCGCCAGACCACGTCGAGCGGGGTCGGACTTGCCGGCAGGAAAGCGAGCGCGCCGAGGCCACAGGCAAACAGCATCAGCCCGATGCCGCCGAGCAGGCCGGCCGGATAATGCTCGACCAGGCGGCCGGCGAGGGGAGCCGCGCACGCCACTGCGATCGGCCATGGCGTGATCAACAGACCCATATGCACGGCCGAATAGCCGAAGCGGCTCTGGAGGTAGAAGGGGATCGCGACGAAGGCCAGCATCTGCCCGCAGAACGAGGCGATCGAGGTCGCGATCGACAGTCCGAACACCGGGATGCGCAGCAGATCGACCGGCAGCAGCGGCGACTTCATGTGCGTCTCGCGATAGATGAGGAGCGCGCCGGCGACGATCGCAATCGCGAACTGGACGAGGCAGGTGAGCGTCGCCTCGCCATGACCGACGCTGTCGATCGCGGCGATGCCGACGCCGAAGGTGATCGCCGAGAGCGCCGCGCTCTGCCAGTCGAACGAATGGTTCGCCAGGATCGTGTGCGGCAGGCTGCGCAGGCCGAGCACCAGCGTGACCACGCCGAGCGGCACATTGATGGCGAACAGCCAGGGCCAACTGCCGACCGCGAGGATGCCGGCGGCGAGCGTCGGCCCGACCGCGGCGGAGAAGGCGACGACCAGCGCATTAAGCCCGATGCCGCGGCCCAGCAGGCTGCGGGGATAGGTGAAGCGGACCAGCGCCGAATTGACGCTCATGATGCCGGCTGCGCCGAAGCCCTGGAGGATGCGCGCGATCGTGAGCAGCGGCAGCGTGTGCGCCAGCGCGCAGAAGGCTGAGGCGAGCGTGAACAGCGCAAGGCCGACCAGATAGACGCGGCGATAGCCGACAATCTCGCCGAGCGATGCCAGCGGCAGCAGCGAGATCGTGATCGCAAGCTGATAGCCGTTGACGATCCAGATCGAGAAGGCCGGGCTCGCGTTCAGGCCGGTCGCGATCGTCGGCAACGCAACATTGGCGATGGCGCTGTCGACGACGGCCATGATGATGCCGAGCGCAATCGTCAGCACCGCCTGGTTGCGCTGTGGTTGCGGCAGGCCGTCGGCATGCTCGATCGGGACAGACGACATTGTGGGGGCGTGCTTGATTCGAGCCGTGAGTGTCCCCTCGATTAGGAAATTGCGCTGTCCATCGCAACCCGGCAGGACACGGGCGGTTCCTGTGCCGGAAGCAGGTCTGGCGGCGCTGGGGACATGGATCTGCGCGCTGTTCGCACACTCACCAGCGCGACGTCGCCTTGCCGTAGATGTAGAGCGCTATCAGCCCGATCGTGACGGCCGTAGAGAAAATTACGATGCGGCGATCCCAGTCGATCCGCGTCCGCTCTGCACGGTCGAGATTGAGGGCTGTGAACAGAGCCTTCATGGCAAATCGGCGCATCGGGCTGCCTCGTGGGGCCAGCATGGTGCCATGGTAAGCGTGGACCGGATTGATGCAGCTCAAGCCGGCTCTTACCGGGGAGCCGATCACACCGGCGGCGGATTGCGGTCGGAGAAGGTCCCGCGCTGGTGCCAGTACGGATAGGGCAGCGTCACCTTGCTCGCCGCGTCGAGCTTGGCGACCTGGTCCTTGGTCAGCGACCATCCGACCGCGCCGAGATTCTCGCGCAATTGCGTTTCGTTGCGGGCGCCGATGATCAGCGTCGACACGGTCGGGCGCCGCAGCAGCCAGTTCAGCGCGATCTGCGAAACGCTCTTGCCGGTCTCCCTGGCGACCTCGTCGATCGCGTCGACGACGCGATAGACGTGTTCGTCTGGCACGGGCGGCCCGAAATCCGCAGTCTGGGGCAGGCGGCTCACTTCAGGCCTCGGCTGGCCGCGGCGGATCTTTCCGGTGAGGCGGCCCCATCCGAGCGGTGACCAGACCACGGCACCTAACCCCTGGTCGAGGCCGAGCGGCATCAGCTCCCACTCATAGTCGCGCCCGACCAGTGAATAGTAGGTCTGGTTGGCGACGTAGCGCGGGAAGCCGTGCTTGTCGGCAATGGAGAGCGACTTCATCAGGTGCCAGCCCGAGAAATTCGAGACGCCGACGTAGCGGATCTTGCCGGCGCGCACGAGCACGTCGAGGGTGCTGAGCACCTCCTCTGGCGGCGTCATGGCGTCAAAGCCATGAAGCTGGAACAGGTCGATATAGTCCGTGCCGAGACGGCTCAGCGAGCCGTCGATGGCCGCGAGCAAATGCTGGCGCGATGAGCCAATGTCATTGGGGCCGTCGCCAAAGCGGAAGGTTGCCTTGGTGGAGACCAGCACCTTGTCGCGCCGGCCCTTGATGGCTTCGCCGAGCACGCGTTCGGATTCACCGAGCGAATAGACATCGGCGGTGTCGAACATCGACACGCCGGCTTCCAGACAGATGTCCAGAAGGCGCCGCGCTTCGGGCGCGTCGGTCGTCCCCCAGGCCGCGAGGCGGCCGACGCCGCCGAACGTGCCCGTGCCAAGGCTCAAAGCGGGCACCATGAGGCCGGATCGGCCCAAGCGTCGGTGTTCCATCGAACTGCTCCTCGGCTAGCCGCTGATTGATTGGCGCGGCCTTGTGGAGAGATCGTAATGCAAGCAGATGTGTTGTCCTACGGCGCGTTGACATACCCGCCTTGCTCGCCGAATGGCCTGGTCGTGCAGACGCACGTCATCGAGTTGGCCGGATCCTAATGCCGTAGCTGGCTTTGCCTGTAGTCGCGCGGCGACATCCCGAAATGCTCGCGGAAGACGCGGCCGAAATGCGAGACGTCGTTGAAGCCCCATGCAAACGCGATCTCGCTGATGTGGCGATGGGCGAGCAGGGGCGAGGCGAGGTCGCGCCGGCATTGCGCGAGACGTTCGGCAAGCACATGGCGTTGGAATGAAGTGTCCTCGTCGGCGAGGAGGTCGTTGACGTAGCGGGGCGAGACGCCGAGAGCAGCGGCCGTTTCGGCCAGCGAGAGATCGGGATCGGCAAGGCGCGCGCGGATATGCGCCTTGAGCCGGTAGAGCAGGGCGGAGCGATGCGTCGAGGACGGCAGTGATGTCCCGCCAAGCCGTTCGCTCAGCGCCATCGCCAGCAAGTCGACCGCCTGCTCGGAAAGGGCGGCTGCACTGCTCGGCGCGAGCCGATCCGCGCTTTGGCAAAGCTTGAAGATGAAATCATAGGCGAGCCGCTCGAGCGGCGCATCGGTTCCGAACGTGATCGCGGTGAGCGTCTCGGTGCCGCCCAGCCGCCGCTGCAGCATCTCGCGCGGCACCTTGAAGATGGTTTGGGAGAACGTATCCTTGAACTTCAACTCGTAGGGACGCGTGGTGTCGTAGAGCGCGAACTCGCCGGGATGGATCACCGTCTCGCGGCCGTCCTGCTCCACCCCGCCATCACCGCGATTGCCGAGTGCAACGAGGACATAGTCCTGATCCGAACGCGCGATGCGCGAGGGCGTGCGGAAGACGTGCTGGCGCTCGGAGCAGACCTCCGAGCAGACGGCTTTGCCGAGCGGGGCCTGGGTGACCGAGCCGTGAAAGGCGCTGCCGAGGTCGGACTTGCAGTCGAGCCCGACGAACACGTCGCAGACGATGTCCTGCCAGAGAGCAAGCCGCCGGTAGCCGGGGCTGCCGTCTGTCGTGAACTGGATTGTCATTGTCAGGCCTCCCCTTCACGTCCAGCAACCGCATGGGTGACACAGATCATGCCTGATTGCAGGCAAGTTCCATACCGGGTCGCGCTCCCTATTCGTGTTCTTGCCAGTCGAGTTTTTGTTCCGCCGTGGTCGAGCGCGGCCGCCCGGCTTGGCCCAATAGACTGCATCGGACGTGGTTTTGGATCAACCGGCAAGGGAGGCGGCAATGGGCATCGAACATCCGAAATACAAGGTCGCGGTGGTGCAGGCAGCGCCAGCCTGGCTCGATCTCGACGCCTCGATCGACAAGTCGGTCGCGCTGATCAGGGAGGCCGCCGAGAAGGGCGCCAAGCTGATCGCGTTTCCGGAAGCGTTCATCCCCGGTTACCCCTGGCATATCTGGCTGGACTCGCCGGCCTGGGCGATCGGCCGTGGTTTTGTGCAGCGCTACTTTGACAATTCGCTGGCCTATGACAGCCAGCAGGCGGAGCGACTGCGCGACGCAGTGCGGAAAGCTCGGCTCACCGCGGTGATCGGCCTGTCCGAGCGCGACGGCGGCAGCCTTTACCTGGCGCAATGGCTGATCGGACCCGACGGCGAGACCATCGCAAAACGCCGCAAATTGCGGCCGACCCACGCCGAGCGGACCGTGTATGGCGAGGGTGATGGCAGCGATCTCGCGGTCCATGCGCGGCCCGACATCGGCCGCCTCGGCGCGCTGTGCTGCTGGGAGCATCTCCAGCCGCTGTCGAAATACGCGATGTACGCCCAGAACGAGCAGGTGCATGTCGCGGCCTGGCCGAGCTTCTCGCTCTATGATCCGTTCGCGCCGGCGTTAGGGGCAGAGGTCAACAACGCCGCCTCGCGCGTCTATGCGGTGGAAGGCTCCTGCTTCGTGCTGGCGCCCTGCGCCACGGTATCGCAGGCCATGATCGACGAGCTCTGCGACCGGCCGGACAAGAATGCGCTGCTGCATGTCGGCGGCGGGTTCGCCGCGATCTACGGGCCCGACGGCAGCCAGATCGGCGACAAGCTCGCGCCGGACCAGGAGGGCCTGCTGATCGCAGAGATCGATCTCGGCGCCATCGGCGTCGCCAAGAACGCAGCCGATCCCGCCGGGCATTATTCGCGCCCCGACGTCACGCGGCTGCTGCTCAACAAGAAGCCGTACAAGCGGGTCGAGCAGTTCACGCTGCCGGTCGACACGGTCGAGCCGGTGGAAATCGGCGCGGCAGCGAGCTGATCGCTGCGATCGAGGGGAGGGTATGATTATGGAATCCGCAATTCCCGCGCATCTCGAAACCCCGCGCACGCGTCACAAGCGCGTGCCTGATGATTATCAGCCGCCATATCCATCTTTCGTGGCGCGCTACAAACCCGGAGTGAGCCGCGTGGTGATGGCCTATTTCGGAGTGCAGCATCGTGGAGCGCTATCGGCGGCTGCGACGGAAGCGCTCGCCGAAATCGGCAGGCTGTATGCCGGTGAGGGCGGTCCCACGCATTGGGACCGCGCGCACTATGTCGACCAGGCCGGACACGCCAACATCGTTTCGGTGGCCTATTGGGACGACATTGCACGCTTCGACACCTGGTTTGCGCCGGCACGTGAGGCGTGGACCGGAAAGTCGCGCGATGGTATCGGCACCTTCATCGAGGTGTTGCGCCCCGCGGTGGCACGGCACGAGACGCTATTCTCCTCGTTAGGCAGGCCCGAAGGCGTTGCAGCTATCGCCGAGGGCATGAGCGGTGAGGTGCAGGAGCATGCTTATTGGGGCGGCATGCGCGATCGCATTCCGCTGTCGCAGACCGACCCGATGTCGCCTGGTGGCAATCCTGAGCTGATCCGTGACGGTGCACGCCTGCGGGTGAAGGCGCACGACAATCTCTGCCTGATCCGCTCCGGGCAGGACTGGACCGATACGGAAGCGTCGGAACGCAAGCTCTATCTCGACGATGTCGAACCGGTGCTGCGCGAGGGCATGGATTTCCTGCGCGACGACGGGCTCGGAATCGGCTGCTATGCCAACCGCTACATGCAGGTGCTCTCGGCTGACGGCAAGGCAAGTGAAAAATCATACGGCCAGAGCTGGTGGAGGAGCTTGGCTGCACTGGAGCGCTGGGCGGAATCGCACCCGACCCACGTCAAAATCTTCGGCGCGGCGATGAAATATCTCTCGACGCTGGGGCCGTCAGCGAAGCTGCGGCTTTATCACGAGGTTACGGTGGCGGCTGCCGATGAGCAATTCTTCGAATATCTGAACTGCCATCCGAAGACGGGAATGCTTGCGGCGGTCGAGACGGTTGCCGCTTAGAGCATGATCCGGAAAAGTGTGAAGCGGTTTTCCCTCGCGACATCAGCGGAACGCGTTTGCGCGGAGATCATGCTCAAACAATAACCTAAAGCGCGATGATGATTTAACCCAATCTCATCGCGCTTTAGGCGACGCAGTGGCCGAGCAGCTCCGGATGCACCGCGCAAATGTGATGCGCGCCGGCATCCCTGAGCTCGGCCTCGCTGCCATAGCCGTAGAGCACGCCGATCGCCGTCATGCCGTTGGTCCGGGCACCGACCACGTCATGGCTGCGGTCGCCGATCATGATGGCACTGGCAGCGTCGACCTTGGTCTCCTCGAGCGCGTAGCGCAGCAGGTCGCGCTTGTCGACGCGGGTGCCGTCGAGCTCCGAACCGAACACCCGCTCGAAATATGGTTTCAGGCCGAAGTGCTCGATGATGCGGCTTGCATAGACAGCGGGTTTGCTGGTCGCGACGAACATGCGCGCGCCCGTTGCGGCGATCGCCGCCAGCGTGTCGTGGATGGCCGGATAGGGTGTGTTCTCGAACAGACCGACCTCGGAAAACCGTTCGCGGTAGAGCAGAAGCGCCTGGTCGGCCAATGCGTCGGTTCCGGTCAGCTTCTTGAGGCTGGCATGCAGCGGCGGCCCGATGCACCAGGTCAATTCATCCTGGCTAGGGACCGCTTGCCCAAGTTTTTTCAGGGCGTACTGGATCGAACCGGTGATCCCGGGCTTTGGATCGGTCAGCGTACCGTCGAGATCAAAATAGATTGTCTGCATCCTGGCCGGGCTCAACGTTGCTAATTCCCGCCGTTGCTAGTTGCCTTGGGGGCCGAGTTCAAGGGCCGAGTTTGGGAGCGACATGGCATTCGTCGGGGCTCAGAAGCTGATCTGGTGGCTGCTCGCGGCGGCGTTCGTTTGCACGCCGGTGCTGGCCGAGGATGCTCCGGTCCCTCCGACGCAGCTTGGCCCCGAGGCGCCGGCAAAACCGGCAGCGAACGAGCCTGCGCGCGAGAGCGACACGCGGGAGTCGATCTGCCTGATCGTCGAGGCCGCCGCGCGTGATGCCAATCTGCCGCTGGAATTCTTCGCCCGTGTGATCTGGCAGGAGAGCCGTTTCCAGGTCGATGCCGTCGGACCAGTGACGCGCAGCGGCGAGCAGGCGCAGGGGATCGCGCAGTTCATGCCGGGGACCGCGAGCGAGCGCGGGCTTCTCAACCCCTTCAATCCGGTTCAGGCGCTGCCGAAATCCGCCGAGTTCTTGAACGAGCTGCGCAACCAGTTCGGCAATCTTGGCCTCGCCGCCGCCGCCTACAATGCCGGTCCGCGGCGGGTCCAGGAATGGCTCGCGGGCACTGGTCCCATGCCGGAGCAGACGCGCAATTACGTCTATGCCATCACTGGCGCGAGCGTTGATACATGGGCCAAGGCCGGCAGCAGCGGCAAGGGACCGCCGAGCGCGCCGCCGACGAGCTGCCGCGACCTGATGGCGCTGCTGAAGCGCGCGCCGAACCCGTTCGTCGCAGAACTCGAGCAGCATGTCGAGCTCGCCGCTGCGAAGATCTGGGGGGTTCAGCTGGCCGCGGGCTTCGACCGCAACAAGGCGCTGGCGATGTACTCCCGTGCCGTCACGCGCCTTAGCGGCGTGATCGGTGAGCGCGATCCGAGCCTGCTCAGTTCGGTGGTGCGCAGCCGCGGCTCGCACGCTTTCTACCAGGTGCGCATTGGTGCCGATACGCGAAGTGAGGCAGATGATTTATGCAACCGCATTCGCAAAGCGGGCGGCGCATGTTTTGTGCTGAAGAACCGCGGCGTGAACGGATAGGCGGTGCGCCTCTCACCTCTTGTCATTGCGCGGCGCCCCGGAATGACGGCCGTTGGCTGTACGCGCATGCCAGCCCCGCCGCGGGCTTCCTTGACGAGGCGATCCGCATTGCCCGTTATGCAGGCACGATTCCGCAACCCTCGGCCAAGCTCCCGTGGCGCTCCCTCCGCTCGATTCCCTGCAATGGCAAAGTTCCTGGCGCGCCTTCGCCTGGGGAGTGCGCTCGATCACGCAGACGATCCTCACGCTCGTCCTGTTCGCGACCTATCTCGGCATCGGCGCGCTCGCGCATGACACCCATTTCAGCCTGCTCTGGGCGCTCTGCTCGACCCTGTTCGTTTGGGCGGGGCCGGCGCAGATCATCCTGATCACGACGCTCGGCTCCGGCGCCACCATCATCCAGTCGGCGATCGCGGTCACGGTCAGTGCGATCAGGCTGTTTCCGATGGTGGTCTCGGTGCTGCCCCTGATGCGCACGCCGACGACCAAGCGGCGCGAGCTGTTCTTTGCAGCCCATCTCACGGCGGTGACGCTGTGGGTCGAATGCCATCGCTTCCTGCCGCTTGTGCCGCGCGAGCGGCGCATCGCCTTCGTCAACGGGCTCGGCTTCGGCCTGGTCTCGGTGTGTCTCACCGCAAACACGGTCGGCTATTTCCTCGCCGCCAATCTGACGCAGGCATTGGGCGCCGCGATCCTGCTGCTCACGCCGCTATCCTTCCTGTTTTCGACCGCGCGCAACAGCCGCGAGGTTGCCGACGTGGTCGCACTTGCGCTCGGCATCTTGCTCTATCCGCTGGCGGCGAAGATGAACTCCGGCCTCGATATCCTCGTCAGCGGCGTGGCCGCCGGCACCATCGCCTATGGCGTGCACTGGTGGCGCGAGGTGCGCGCATGAACGCTGCGCAACTGATCGGCGATTGGCATGCGCTGGTCGTGCTGTTCGTCGCCGGGGTCGTGCCCAACCAGATCTGGCGCATGCTCGGCCTGTGGTTCGGCGGCGGCATCGATGAGGGCTCGGAGCTGCTGGTTTGGGTGAGGGCGGTCGCCACCGCGATCCTCGCCGGCGTCATCGCCCAGATCGTGGTCCAGCCGCCCGGCGCGCTCGCCAGCGTGCCGGATGGCTTGCGCTATGGCGCAGTGGCCGCCGGCCTCGTCGTCTTCCTGCTGACACGCCGTTCGATCTTCGCGGGCGTTGTCGCCGGCGAAGTCTTCATGCTGGCCGGCAAGTGGTGGTTGGGCTAAAACCACCAGCGAATAGCCAAGGAACCGGAAATATGGTTCGCGAAAACGAGCTCCGCGAGGGCGAAATCGCCATCGAGCTGCCGTCCACGGAAGATGCCGGCCTCGTCTTCATCGGCCGCATCCGCACGCCCTGGACCTCGCGGCTGGAAACCCCACGGCAGGGGCGCCAGGACGGCCCGATCTGCCGCCTCGAGATCTTTGAGCCGTTCGTACCGGCGATCAAGGGCGTCGACTTCTACAGCAATCTCGAAGTGCTCTACTGGCTCGACCAGTCGCGCCGCGACATCGTGCTGCAAAGCCCGAAGAACAACGAGAAGACCCGAGGCACCTTTTCGCTGCGCTCGCCGGTGCGGCCCAATCCGATCGGCACCTCGATCGTGAAGCTGGTCGGCATCGAAGGCAATGCGATTCTGGTGCGCGGCCTCGACTGCATCGATAATACGCCACTGATCGATATCAAGCCGGATCGGTGCGAGTTCACCCCATTGGCCGCGGCGCAGGCTGGGGATTCCCAGACGGAGTGACGGTCAGGCCTTCAGTGCCGCGATCAGCTTGGCCGCGTTCTCTTCCAGCACCTTGACGTCTTCCTTGCGGCTCGCGGGCGGCAGCATGGCGACGCCGTCGTGCCGGGGCAACACGTGCATGTGGAGATGAAATACGACCTGTCCCCCGGCGGGCTCGTTGAACTGCTGCACGGTAATGCCGTCGGCCTTGAATGCCTTCATCGCGGCCGCGGCGATCTTGTGCGCGCCGCGGGCGACGTGGGCGTAGTCGTCCGCCTTGATGTCGAGGATGTTGCGGACAGGGGCCTTCGGGATCACCAGCGTGTGGCCTGTTACCCGCGGCATGATGTCCAGGAAGGCGAACACATGCTCGTCCTCGTAGACCTTGTGGCAGGAAAATTCGCCGCGCAGGATCTTTGCGAAGATGTTGTTCGGGTCATAGGCGGTCATGGCGGCGCTCCCGGCAATTTTGAGCTCAATTTTGCGCTTACTGTCACCAGCTGCGCGGGCGCGTCAAGGCGCCTCGTCGATGCCTTTCCGGAACGGGCCGAGTTCGGCCAGCTCCCGCCCAGCCTCCGCGACATAGGCGCGCTCGCGCTTGAGGTAATCGTCGATGGCGCGACGCAGGCCCGGATCAGCGATGAAGTGGGCGGAGTGGGTCGTTCGTGGCAGGTAGCCGCGCGCGATCTTGTGCTCGCCCTGCGCACCGGCCTCGACATGCGCAAGACCATGTTTGATCGCAAAATCGATCGCCTGATAGTAGCAGACTTCGAAATGCAGGAACGGATGATGCTCGACTGCGCCCCAGTTGCGGCCGAACAGCGTGTCCGAGCCGATGAAGTTGATCGCGCCAGCAATCCAGCGCTCGTTGCGACGGGCCATCACCAGCAGCACGTCCTGACTCATGGTGTCGCCGATCAGCGAGAAGAATTCGCGCGTGAGATAGGGCCGGCCCCATTTGCGCGAGCCGGTCTCCATGTAGAATTCGAAGAAGGCGTCCCAGGCGTCCTCGGTGATGTCCTTGCCCGTGAGCCAGTGAATGCTGATCCCTGCGGCAAGCGCATCGCGCCGCTCGCGCTTGATGGATTTGCGGTGGCGTGAGTTCAGGGTCGCCAGGAAATCGTCGAAGGTGGCAAAACCCTCATTGTGCCAGTGGAACTGCTGGTCGGTGCGCTGGAGGAAGCCGTGCTGGGCGAGCAGCTTCCACTCCGCCTCGCGCGCGAAGGTGACGTGCACCGAGGACGCCTTGCTGACACCGCACAGCGCCACCAGGCCGCTCGCCAGCGCTTCCATGATGCGCTCGCGGTCGACGCCGTCGCGCACCAGCAGCCGCGGCCCTGTGGCTGGTGTGAAGGGAACAGAGACCTGAAGCTTCGGATAGTACCGGCCGCCGGCGCGCTCATAGGCATCCGCCCAGCCACGGTCGAAAACGTATTCGCCCTGGCTGTGTGATTTCAGATAGCAGGGCACGACGCCGGCGACGCGGCCCTCGATCTTGGCGACGAGGTGCCGCGGTCCCCAGCCGGTGCGGATCGTGGCCGAACCCGATTTCTCGACCGAGGAAAGAAAGGCGTGAGAGACGAACGGGTTATAGGCGGGCTTTAACAGGCCGAGCGAATCGCCTGGAAGCCCGGATGAGGTTCCCAAGCCATGCCCATTGCAGGCCTTTTCATTGCGAGCCTTGCCAGGATTGGCGCAGGCGTCCCAATCCTCCGGCGAGACTTCGCCAATGGACGGGACCGCCTCCAGGGTGATTTCGGATGATGCCATTGCGCCCAAGATCGTGCATTGCAGCAGCGACTTCAAGGGTTGGCACCATCAAGCTTACGGGACGAAGCCCTCAAAGATCATCTGGTCGGCATATTGCGCGACCCGCGTCCGCTGCTCTGATGTGCGGGTGGTCCAGCCGAGCAGGGCGCAGCCGAAGATATTCCGGGCGATCCAGGGGGCGGGCGCGGGCAGGTCGTCGACCCTGAAAGCGACGAAATGCGGCCGGGTCTGAAAGCCGTGACGCAGGTACAGCATGGTGTCGCGCTGTTCCCGGGTCAGGTACGCCCAGTACTCGTCCTCATAGCTCCGCTGCGCGACGATGCCGCGCGGGCGGGAGGGCAGCAGCTCGCGTAGCGCCAGCACCTGGTCGGGGTCGAAGGACATGCCGACCGCATGGCCCTGATAGGACGCCAGCACCTCGGCCATCCGTTTCACCAGCTTGCGGTCACCGTCAAAATGGCTCTTCACCTCGATCACCAGCGGCACGCGGCCGTCGACCATGGCGCAGAGGTCAGTGAGCGACATCATCCGCTCGGTCGTATTCTTGAACGTGATGGCCTTCAGCTCGGCGGCGGTCTTCGCGACCACAGGGCCGCTGGCGTCGGTGAGGCGGCCGAGCGCATGGTCGTGATGCACCATGGCCTCGCCGTCAGCGGAGAGCTGGATATCGACCTCGATGGCAAAATTGCCTGCGATCGCGGCCTGTACCGCGCCCGGCATGTTCTCGACGATGCCACGGGAGATGTCATGCAGGCCGCGATGGGCGACCGGCCGCGCTGTCAGCCAATCCGGAGCACGCATGAACGTCAGGCGACCTCGAACACGCCTTCGACCTCGACCGCCGCATCCGCGGGCAGCGAGGCGACGCCGACGGTGGTGCGGGCGTGGCGGCCCTTGTCACCGAACGCGGCGACCATCAGGTCGGAGGCGCCGTTCAGCACCTTCGGCCCGTCCAGGAAGTCCGGCGCCGAGTTGATGAAGCCGCCAAGGCGCACCACGCGCGTGACCTTGTCGAGGTCACCGAGTGCGGCCTTGACCTGCGCGAGCAGATTAACGGCGCAGCCGCGCGCGGCTGCGGCGCCGTCCTCGATCGAGACGCCGGCGCCGAGCTTGCCCTTGGCGATCAGCTTGCCTGATGGATCGAAGCAGACCTGGCCGGAGACGAACAGCAAATTGCCGGTCCGTACGAACGGGACGTAATTGGCCACGGGAGAGGGGGCCTCGTGCAGCTTGATGCCCTGTTCCGCCAGCTTCTGCTCGACCGTGCCTGCCATGTCTCGACCTCGATGTCTGAAAACTCGTCCCAACCCGGTGCGTCTGGAACTGCCCGGGCGGCCCTGTTTCGCCCATCGTGCCGCCACATGCAAGCAAGCGTATTGGTCCGCGAGAGGCCGGCGCGCTCTGCATTTTCCTGAGGCAGATCAGAAGGTTCGACGGAGGGGCGCAACTTTAAGTGAAACCGCCGTAGTTGCGACGCAATGGAACGGTCATTATTGTGTCGAATCTGCGCGTCCCCAGGGAATAGATATGGTGCACCTTTTCCGGACTTCACTCGGTGTGATGGCGCTCGCGGTGGCCACTCTCGGCGCCGGCAGCGGCGCGCATGCCGCGAACGGTCCGTTCCTCGCGCACCAGGCGCTCTATGATCTCAGCCTGGTCAAATCGCGCTCCAATTCGATCAACAGCGCGCGCGGCCGCATCCTCTACAATTTCGCCGGAAGCGCTTGTGAGGGCTACACGTCCGAATTCCGCCAGGTCTCCGAGCTCGACAGCGGCGAGGGCAAGATCACGCTGAGCGACCTCCGCTCCAATTCCTGGGAGGATGCCGCCGGGAAAAGCTATCGCTTCAAGATCGAGACGCGGATGAACGAGGCCGAGGCCGGCCTCGTCGACGGCTCGGCGGAGCGCGACGGCGACCACATCAACGTCAAGCTGAAACTGCCGGCGCCGAAGAGCTTCACCCTGGACGGCAAGATCGTGTTCCCGACCGAGCAGATCCAGCGCATCATCGCCGCCGCCAAGGACGGCAAGTCGCTGCTGGAGCTCTCGGTCTATGACGGCTCCGACGATGGCCAGAAGGTCTACAACACGCTGACCGTGATCGGTCAGCCGATCCCCGCCGACCGCACTGGCTCGCCTGATCCGTCGACATCTGACGAGCACATGAAATCGCTGACGCGCTGGCCGGTGACCGTCAGCTATTTCGATCGCGAAGCCCAGCAGAAGGAAGGCGAGCAGACGCCTGTTTACGCGATGTCGTTCGAGCTCTACGAAAACGGCGTCTCCCGCCAGCTCGTGCTCGACTACAACGATTTTGTGATCTCCGGCGCGATGGGCAAGCTCGACGTCAAGGACAGCAAGCCTTGTAATTGAGCGCCTGTGCTGGAGCTGCAGCATACGCGCACTCGACACACGCCATGACCGTCACCCTGAGGTGGCTGCTTCTTCAGCGGCCCTCGAAGTGCGACGGCCCGACGGTCTCCGTGTAGCGGCAGCGGGGCCGTGCATCCTTCGAGGCTCCCCGCGCGGCGCCTCGCACCGCGCGGCTCGCGCCTCAGGATGACAGTGTATCAGTGTCGCGTTGCCTCTAGCTCTCGTCATACACTCCAGCTACGCTCCACCCAACCATAAACGTCGGGAGGAAGCGTTGCCCAAGCTCGATCATCTCCGGCCCAGCGGCCTGCACCACAATCCCGCTTATTCCCACGTCGTCACCGCCTCCGGGGCGCGAACGATCTACATCTCCGGCCAGGTGTCGGTGGACGAAGAGGGGCGGATCGTCGGCGAGGGCGACATCGCCGCGCAGACCACGCAGGTGATGCAGAATCTCGGCCACGCCTTGAAGGCAGCCGGCGCCACCTACGCCAACATCGTCAAGATCACGACCTTCGTCGTCGGCTACAAGCCGGAGCTGCGCCCGATCATCGGCAAGGCCCGCTCGGCCTTCTTCGAAGGCATGGAGCCGCCGGCCAGTACACTCGTCGGCGTCTCCGCGCTGGCCGCGCCGGAATGGCTGATCGAGATCGAGGCGATCGCGGTGGCGGATTGAGACCGCAAGCCGCTTCCGCAAAACTTGAAAACAACCCCATGCACAGTAGAAGCGCCGTCTCGGAACGGCGCGTCATTTCGTTTTTCTAGAATTTACTTTGACCCGTCGGGCAAAACAGGAGTACTGTGCCATCATAGCCATCGTTGCGCGGCAGCGGCCGATCGAGGCAGGCGAGCGGCACCCGTTCTTCAAGGGCCAGCGGAACGACCTGCCGCAGCATCGCATACGCTTTCACGGCGGCTGATCCGCATGGGCAGGCCTTTGGCCGTTCGAAGCGTGATCCGCTGAACCGGCCAGACGTCGGCGTCCGCAGACAGGCGCATATCGAAGTTCCGGATCAGGACGGCCAGGATGATGGTGGCTTCCTGCAGCGCGAAAGAAGAACCGATGCATGTCCGCGGGCCGATGCCGAACGGCAGATAGGTGAACCGCGCAATGGTGGACCGCGCGTCCGGCAGGAAGCGCGACGGGTCGAAAACATTGGGCCGGTCCCATATGGCCCTGTGCCGGTGCAGCACGTAAGGCGCGATCACGATCAGCGAGCGCCGCCCGACTTCGACGTCGCCCAGCAGGTCGCTCTCGAGGGCAGAACGGCTCAGCGCTGCGATCGGCGGGTACAGGCGAAGCGCCTCCTCCACGACCGCTCTGGCTACGACAAGCCGGTCGGCCAGGCCATCAGGCGAAGAGAGCTCGCGCTCGGCCTCTTCGCGGACGCGCGCGCGCCACTCAGGCGATTGTGAAAGCAGAAAGAAAGACCAGGTGAGCGTATTTGCCGTGGTCTCGTGACCGGCTGAAAGAAACGTCAGGATGTTCGAGCGGATCTCCGTCGAATCCAGCCGCTGGCCTGTCGACGGATCGAGCGCCTTCAGCAAGAGCGTCAAAAGATCGTCGGGGGCGTCGTCCCGGGCAAGCCGTTCGTGCCTCATCTGAACGATCCTGTCGATGATCCCCTCGAAATAGGCCATCGTGCGCCGCAGGCGCCCGTGGCCGGGACGCGGCACGAAGGTGGGCACCCCGAGCAGATCGAGCGCCCCGATGCGGCCGACCACGTCGAAGTAAGCGGTCATCGCCGAGCTGAATTCGCCGAGGTCGCCGCCGATTCCGTCGGAGAAGATCGTCAGCGTGAGCACCCTCAGAGTGATCAGGGTCATCTCCGCAGCAACGTCTATCGTGGTTGCTCCCAGCTTCGACCATTTCACCACCAACTCGTCTGCTGCCGTCAGCATCGCTCTCGTGAACGAATTCACCGTCCGCCGCGCGAACAACGGGGCGAGCGCTCTGCGCTGGATCTCCCACCGTTCGCCCTCGACGCTGAGCAGTCCGTCGGCGAGGCCCGAGGAGAGAATCCGGCGCTGGATGGCGTCTTTCGGATAATTCTTCGCATTGTCCATCAGCACGCGCTTGATGGCCTGCGGCTCGTGAACCAGGAACGCGTCAAGGAAAGGAAGGCGAAGCTTGCAAATCGGATCGCGGAAGAAGTCTTCGCTCCAGCATTCCAGCGGATTGCGCCTCAGCCGGATCAGGATGTCGACAAGGCCCAGCCGGCCCTGTGGAGGAACCGGCGCCGGGGGGCAGGGTTCGTTGCGATGCAACATGGGCGGCGAATGACTGAACCAGAATGTCCGAAAACGGGAAAAACCGGCAAAAGGTTCCAACCCTTCACCTTCTACTTGTCGCAGCCCCACGGATCAACCGCGTAAGCTTTTCCGCGCTGACGAAAAGCCTACGCTGCATCCGGAGCCATCGCGCAAGGATGATGCGCTCCGACTTCGACCTTCGGAACGATGAAGATCAGACGCCAGTCTCCCACCCAGCCTAACCATTGCGACGTAGATCACGAACACCATGACATGCGCGAGATAGAGTTGCCAGACGCGCCGCCAGAGGCGAGTCGCGCCGATAAGAAAGCCGTGGTCTCGCATCATGCGGCCGAAAACCAGAGCCGCCGTGTATCCCGATATGAACACGAACAAATCGGCGCCGTCGCTAAAACCGTAGTTGCGTGTTGGTCCAGTTCACGACGTTGTTCGGCATGTGGTTGAGAAAGATTGCCCAGTTTGCGACGCCGCGCAGCAGATCAAGACGCAGATCTCGCCCTTCCGAAAACATGGCTGCAATTTTCATGATTGCTCGCGGGTGTGGTTCCACCTGGCGAGTTCAAGATCGGCGCCTTGCTCCGCAAAGAAAGGCATCACTCCTCATCCAGGCCGAAGTCGAAGGTTGTTGCTGGGCCACCCTTGCGCACAGCGGCAAATCGATCGAGCGCCAGTGTCAGCACGACCGACCTGGAGTTCAAATCAGTAAGGCCAAGCTTCAGTGTTTTGCCGGACTCCAGTTCCGCTATGAGACGCGCATCCACCGGCGCCGCCGCGATGCAGATGTTGGTAAGGCACCAATTGAACGGGATCTGGGTTGGCTGCCCCTGGTCGATCGTGACCTCGGCTCCACGCTGCAGGTCGGCTCCTTGTGGTACGAACAACTGCAAGCGGGCCGGCCCGTCAGCGCGCTGGATCAGGTCGACCCGAGTCACAACCTGATCGAGATCGTCGCTTCCGGTAGATGTCGTCCGGCAGATCGTCGACCCGTCGGACGATTCGAAGCAAAGCTTTTGCCACTCCGAGTACTGTATCTTTTCTGGAACGCGCACTCGCGGAGGGTTGACCCGAAACCCAACCGTGGAAGGAGCGCTCGCTTGCTGTTGTGCATTGCCGGTTACAGAATTTTTATCAAGGAAGTCGCTGACAAGCGGAGACCAGATCGGCACCGCGTCAGGGGAATCGATCATGAAATGACCGTCGCTTCCAAATGCCGGCAGCATGCGATAGTCCGCGCTTCCTCCCGCTGCCAAGAATGCGTCATGCATCCGCTTCGTCAGCTCCGGCCCAAAATAAGTATCGTTCTTTGTGTATATCCACAGCATCGGCACGCGCGCAGTCCGACCGAACTCGCCGGTGGCAGCGACGAGCTTGTCCGGCCCGCAATTGTTGTTGGGCTTGCCGTCCACTCTGCCTCCACGTCCCGCTGCGAACGTGACGATGGCCTGAACTGATGGGGGGTTGAGGCTCGCAAGGGCGATCGACCCCCAGCCGCCGCCCGACTGGCCCACAACGACGACCTTGCCCGGCTGAATGTTCTTCTTCTTGCTCATGTAGTCGATGACCCACTCATTCAGAGTGGCAATCGCGAGGCCGGGACCACGAAAGTTCGGATTGTCGCAGCTGCCGATATGCGCAAACACGGACCCGTAGAGCCCCTGATCTTTATCATCGAGACTGCTGGCGCCATATCGTAGCGGGGAGATGACGAAATAGCCGCGCTTCGCGAACCATTGCGCGGCTGCGCGGTATTCGATGGTCGGGAACATCGTTCGTTCCTGGAGGCCCAGCGCAATCCCGTGGTTCATGATCACGAGCGGAAATGGGCCGTCGCCGACCGGCTTCACGACGAAGGCAAGCACGGGTAGTGCAAAGGGTAGCGCCCAGATTTCCTCTTGAATTCTTGGCGGTGCAGCAACGTCGTCTGCAGCGGCCGGAGAATGGAGAGGCGGCAGACAAGCCAGCAAGATCAGAGGGAAGAGAAGGCGCTTCAGCATCTTCCTGCTCCGTGGCAAGGTTTGCCGCAAGTGGAGATCAGAAGCAAAGGCATCGGAAATCCGCCGCTCCGAGGGGTACCCGAAAGCCTAGGTAGGCGAGATGCGAATTTGTTGATTCAGATCAAGCCTCAAGGTCCAGCAGCGCCAAGGTCGCAAACGGCGGACCGCTGTGTCGTGTTGACGGACTGCTTGTGGCCCGTTTGAGACCTAACGATGAGCACTGAAGATGTCGGCTCATCAGAAGGCATCGCGGCAGGACTAAACCGACGCGATTGCCCCTGAACGGACCTCGACGCTCGATTAGCCTGGCCCCGCGGCGCCACTAACCTCAAGCCCAACGGTGTCGTCAACCCGACGGAACCATGCACCGCAGAGCAATTTAACCCGCAGCGGCCCCTCTTGATTTGAGAATGCAAAGATGAGGAGGACAACATGCCGAACGGGTATTGGATCGGGCGCATCGATGTGATCAAATCCGAATACACCAAAGCCTACGGTCCCGCCCTCGCGGCGGTGCTCCGCAAATACCACGCGAAATTCCTGGTACGCGGCGGCACCTTCGAGGCGGTGGAGGGCAAGGCGCGCGACCGCAACATCGTGATCGAGTTCAAGGACTACGAAACCGCGCTCGCCTGCTACCGCTCACCTGAATACACCAAGGCGAGGGCACTGCGCGCGGGCGCCGTGGACATCGATATCATCGTGATCGAAGGCTACGACGGCCTGCAGCCCACCGATTGAGCCCCGCTTTGGCGGCGCGCACCACGCAGTTTGAACTTTGCCTCGTAGGTCGTTCGCACCGCCGAATGTCTCCTTCGGTCCATCAGCGACGTGACGACACCGCTCATTGAGGTCGGCTTAGCCGGGCGGAACGGACTGGATTTGCTCGCGCGCATCGCAATCGTGCACCCCACCGAAGGGCCAGAGGGACTGACCATCGCGGGTCGTCGCGCCTACAAGGCGTACTTTTATGAACTGAATAAGCTTGACTATATGAAGGCCAAAAGCTCCCCGTGGAGCGGTATTCGGCCCTGGGTCAACTCGACCGCTATGGAGACGTGGCCCGAGCCGCTGTCGAAAACCATCCCGACCTGATCATCTGTCTTGGCAGCCCACTTGCGCTGCGACTTAAACAATTAACGCCTACCATTCCGATTGTCGCTACGAGTGCTGATCCGGTCGCAGCTGGAATTCAGCCGCACAAAGAAATGACACAATGGCCCAGAGGCCGGCGTTACAGAATGGAAATTTCGTAGGCATGCTCTGCGGATGTCTACCGAGACCTAATTTACGACTGGTAAAATCACTCGGAATGATGCTCCGCGCTTGCCGTCCGACGATGCAGTTAGAGTGCCCTTATGATTTTCGACTATTGAGCGGCAGATAGCGAGTCCCAATCCTGTGCCATTCACCTTGGTCGTGACGAACGCCTCAAATATCTGCTCCAACCGTTCTGGATCAATTCCGGGTCCCGTATCGGCTATCTCCAAAACGGCGTTTCCGTTGCCATCCGATTTGGTTTTCAATCTCAATGTCCGATAAGTGGGCTCGACCGCTTCCATAGCCTGTATCGCGTTGCGAATCAGATTGGCGATGACTTCCTCGAGTTGAACGCGGTTAGCCATGATCCGTGGCAATTCCCCGTCCAATTCAATGGTTGTTTGGATGTGACCAAGATCCTCGTGGAGGAGCTGCAATACAGCACGCCCGGCAGCGTTTAGATCGATCGGACTCTTCTCCGCGCCAGCTCTCCCAAAGAGCTGACGTACATTGTTCAGAATTTCATTCGCCCGCTCGACGTCGACGACCATGTCATTCAACGCTGGTCGAACCTCTTCGAGATCAGGTTTGGCGACTTGAAGCATTGCTTGTGCCGCCTCCGCGTTGAGCCGGGCGGAGCTGAGCGGCTGCTTGATCTCATGCGAAATTGAAGCCAATGCCGCTTGCAAGGTCATGAGCTTGTTTTCCTGCTGCCGCAGGAGCTGCATGTTTGCGCGGGCCAATCGATCGTAAAGCCTGGTCGTTTCGCCAAGCAGGCGCACCAGAATGTAAACCGAGGTCGCGAGCAGGAACGTCCGGCCCGCGTAATAGCCAAGAGACCAGCGCGAAATGCTGAAGAAGATCGGAAGTATCTTGTCGGGCACCATCCCACCCAGAACCAGGATCAGCCAGTAATCGAGGATCGAGCGTCGGCGCATCCAGAGGACTGCAATTGCGGCGACAGTGACCGATAGCTCCGCAGCGGAAGCAATAGCGGCCCGCACGGGGATCATGTGGATGCGATCTGGGGCAAAGATGGCCGGCAAAAATTGCTCTCCCGCGGTGGTAACCCAAGTGAGGGCACACACAAGAATGCAGACGAGCGCCACGCACCAACCAATCGCGGGCACCGCCGAACCATGTTCCTTCGCGCGAGGGCGATCCCGGTCCTTGATCCAACCATAGGCCGCCATGAAAGCCGGCGAGCCGATGTGCCAGAAGATGTAGAGCCAGGTTGAGCTCTGTGGGCCCGCGCCCAAGAGGCCGTCCGTCGCAAAGGCGCCCGGAAATGTGAGCGCCTGGGGAATGACGATCAACGCCGTAAAGACGTAACCGCTGGCCAATATCAAAAGGGCAGTTGATCGTGTGATCGAATACTGGGCGAATAACAGCACAGCGGTGATGAGATCATTGGCGAACATGACCGCTTGCACTGAAGGAATGAACGCCGGAAACGGCCTCAACGGTATTTCCGCGAGCGGCGCGACGACGACAAAAGCAACCAGTTGCACGACGGCGAGGATGAGGACCACACGACGTTGCTGCGGCGTCGCGGGCAGGTCCGCGACCGCCAGAATGGAATGCTCGCGGGAGATGGCCTTGTTTTCCACGCGGTGCCTCTCGTTAGCGTGGACGATAGGATTTTGTGCCGAAACAATCCAGATCGCTGGCCTAGCTTTCAGATTACTATCCGAAGAAGTCGATCGACATCGCCTGAGGTCCGCTAGGCGTCAATGGCGCCCCTTTTGACTGACGACCGGGCGTTTCCGGTTTACTCTCGACTGCGGGCTCGCTTCAACGCCCCAACAACCACGTTCCTCAATGCAGAACGCAGTTGCCTCTTGCGTGTCCGCTCTCAATGGTGCGCGCCAGTGACCGGTTCTGGTACGAGTTCGACTTCGATCCCGACAATAGGCCTCGGATCAGGTCATGGCGGGCGCCCTCTGGCGGTTGTCTATCTCCGTCGCGTCAGTTTCCGGGTTCGCGAGACCCCCGACTGGAAACAGCGCGCGCGAGACCTTGCGGATGCTGTTGCGCGGCTTCATCCGCGAGCACGGCGAGCAATCGGCTCCGGTGAGGCTGCTAAATTCCCAACTCAGGCAACTCTCACTCCGACGCGCAGGAAAGTTGCAGGAATAGACGTGGCCTCCTTGCTTCTGTTCTGAGCAGTGAAAAGGCTCTCCATTTCCTTTTGCAGATCCGCCCTGCGTCCGTTCTTGTCCGCCGCTTCGAACGCGTTCATCGTGGGTCCGTAATAGTCCCGGAACACATTGACGAACTGTGCGGGTGTGCCCGGGAAGTTGAACGTGTAAGTATCCCGGACGAAGGAAATGTTTTCCTTTGGGATGCCGGCGGCTCCAAATCTCTCGATAACGTTGCTCTCGACCCCCCAAGTCATGGGGCTGACAAAGCCTTCCGGAGGAGGCGGAGTATATGACGCGGCAATCTTCAATATTTGTGCAACGAGGGTCGGATCGCCCGGAATCCAGTTTCCCATGATGATTTGCCCGCCCGGGCGGGTAACACGCACCATTTCCTTGGCGACATCAAACGGTCGTGGGGCGAACATTGCGCCGAAAATGCTTACTACTCGATCGAAGCTTTGGTTGGCGAGGTCATCAAGGTGGGAGGCATCACCTTCCTGGAAGCGGCAGTTGGAAAGACCCATCTCCTGCGCGCGTTTGTTTCCGGCTTGCACGAGGTTGCTGGCAATATCCACACCGGTCACGTCCGCACCGAGCTGAGCCTGGGGGATAGCCGTCGTCCCGTCACCGCATCCAAGGTCAAGAACCTTGATGCCCTTGGCGGGACCGAGCGACCTTGCAAGTGCGTCGCCACTCTCCCGCATGGTGGACGCGAGCCTGGTGAAGTCTCCCTTTTCCCAGAGTGCCTTGTTAGGATTCGTGCTCATTATTGTTCTCCAGCTCAAGTAGGCCCCACAGGGTCGTCGTCATCGGAACCGCCACTGCACGTCGTTGCGAATGCGCCGCCGACCTTCGCAACGTGACGACAGAACCAGAAAATGGAGCCGCCGGGGCCTGACTGCAGACACGCCATGGATAAGCGCGGCTCGAGCGAGTTGCGGCGGTCCACTGTTGGTCTCGCAAATTGCTTTAAGGGTTCAAATTCCAAGCGCCGTTGAGGAGTTTTTCCCGCAGAGCGGAGCAGATCGCTCCACTGCCGCGCGGCATCGGCAAACCACTTAAGGACGCGATGATCGAATAAGCTGCCTTCGCTTGCGGGGCTACAATGTCCGTTCTTGTCCGTTCTTGGGCCCGTAGCGGACATGGGCTTCGAACACCCTGACGTCCGGTCGGCGTCCAATTTGAGCGACCAAGATCACGGCGAATCTTGGCGAGCTGATCGCTTATCGCTATGGTTCATGAGGACTATCGGAGCCAGGGTGATGATCCGCCGCAAGGGATCCGACGACATCGATGCGCCGGGACCCACTCGGTGGCAGAGCTGTTGGCTCCCGGGCTCGAGTGCATTGCGGTATCGGGTGGGACGACGGTGCGATCGCTATTTCTCAGTGTCCTGGCATTGCTGTTCAGCCTCGTTGCCGGCCAGGCCATGGCGGAAAAGCGCATCGCTTTGGTGATCGGCATGGCCGAATACCGGCAGGTGCCGCGGCTGACCAATCCCGCACGCGACGCCGAAGCGATCGCGGCGCTGTTGCGCAAGGCAGGATTTGACCTGATCGAGAGCAAGCGGGACCTCGGCATCGCCGACCTTCGCCGCGCCATTCGCGAGTTCTCGGAAAGCGCGCGGCAGGCCGACATCGCTGTGGTCTATTACGCCGGCCATGGCATCGAGGTCGACGGAATCAACTACCTGATCCCGGTCGACGCCAAGCTCACCAGCGATTTCGACATCGAGGATGAGACGATCTCCCTCGACCGCCTGCTGCGCGCGCTCGACCCGGCCAAGCGCCTCAAGCTCGTGATTCTGGACGCATGCCGCGACAATCCCTTCGCCACGACCATGAAGCGGACGATCGCCAGCCGTGCGATCGGCCGGGGCCTAGCCAAGATCGAGCCGCCGATGTCGGACACGCTCGTGGCCTTTGCCGCAAAAGCCGGCGCGCTCGCCAGTGACGGGGACGGGCAGAACAGCCCGTTCGCGCTGGCGCTGGTCAAGCACATTACCGAGCCCGGGCTTGATCTCCGCATCGCCTTCGGCCGCGTCCGCGACGATGTGCTGAGTGCGACAGGCAACCGGCAGGAACCCTTCGTCTATGGATCGTTCGGGGGCGATACGATGTCGCTGGTGCCAAAGCCCGTCGATCCCGACGCCGAAGCGCGGATCGACTACGAGCTCGCCGCGCAGGTCGGCACCGTGCAGGCCTGGGAGTCCTTCCTCGCCAAACATTCCTCGGGCTTCCTTGCCAATTTGGCGCGCGAGCAAAAAGCGAAGGTCACCGCAGCCCAGCAGAGCCGGGACAAGGCTGATCAGGCGCGGCGCCAAGCCGAGGAGCAGGCCGCGCAGAAGACGGCCGAGTTCCTCAGGCAGCTCGAAGAGCAGAGCGCGCGCCAGACTGCGGAAGCCAAGAAGAAGCTTTCCGATCAGGCCAAGCGCGAGCTCGACGAAGCGCGTCAGCAGATCGCGGAGCAGGCCAAGAAGGAGCTGGATCAAGCGAGGCAGAAGCTCAGTCTCGCTCAGCAGCAGGCTGATGCGGCGCGGCAGCAGGTCGAGCAGGCGAAGGCTGAAGCGGCCGCGGAAGCCAGCCAGCAGGTCGAACAGGCCCAGCGCGAGAGCCCACAGCCATCGGGCAAAATCGCCGCGCTGACTCCGGACGAGCCGGCCTCGCCATCAGCACCTGCGATGGATCCGGCTGATATCGCGCGCCTGTTGCAAGCGCATCTGAAACGCGTCGGCTGCTACGGCGGCAGCGCCGACGGCAAATGGGACGAGAGCTCCCAGAAGGCACTCGGCTTGTTCAACACAAGCGCGCAAACCAAGTTCGATATCAAGCTCGCGAGCCTCGATGCGTTGGATGCCGTGCGCAGCAAGACCCGACGCGTCTGCCCGCCGGTCTGTCCCCAGGGCGAGCGCGTGGATGGCGATCGTTGCGTACAAAGCGGATGCGGCAACGGCTATGTGCTAAACAACAGCGGCGCCTGCGAGAAGCGTCCGGTGCCGGGGACAAAGTCGAAGGCGATCTCTCGTCAGGATCAACAGGTCACGCCTCATGTGCCATCGCGTCCCAGCGGGGCCGGAAAGTGCTTCACGTTGGGAGGCAAGCAGTACTGCGAATAGAGGCGCGGTCTGTCGCGCCGCTCGCCTCCAGTTAGCGAACGACGACGGAAAAATGCACGAGAAACTTCCCTGACTCGTTGCGCTGCCGATAGCTCACTTCGACGGTGAAATCGTCCGGTCCCGCGTACCCCTTTGACGGCTGGTAGGCGAACACATTCCCGTTCACGCCAGCGATGCCGTGCTTTGCTCTTTGGACCACGCGATTGCCGACAATGCTGGCGTGGGAGGGACCGTTGGGCCGATAGGGGCGTTCGCAAGCTTGATCCTGACCAACGGTCAGCGTCGCCTCATATCGGCAGTTGTTGCAAAAATCCCTTCCAGGGTTGAATCCCGGAGACGTGCACTCCGCTATCGCCGGGGCCGAGGAAATCACCAGAGACCCGAGGCAAAGCGGACCCAATCTCGACAACATACCGATGCCTCCCGGCTTCCGCTCGAATATCGCAAGCCTTAGGCCGCGCCTTCTTCGATCGCCGGAGCCGACCGGGGCGTGGAAACCAGCGCGGCGAAGCCCGCGAGCAGCGGCATGGCGAGAAAAAGAGCGACCGCAGCGACGTCAAAGGCGATGCCCGCGCTGCCGGCGCGGTGGGCGAAGACGCCCGCGATCGGCGGCAACGCCAGCATGCTCCCGTAGAACGCGGAGAAGTAGATTCCCATTCCGACCGCGCGCGCCTGGACGGGAAGCGCCCATGTCGGCAGGCTGGCGAAGGTCGCACCGGACAGGCCGGCCACCAGCCCCAGTGCTGCGAAGATGAGAACGTCGTGGTCGGACATCGGAATGGCTGCCATCCCGAGCGCGGCGAGCAGCAGGGACGCGGCGGCGATCCAGATGCCGAGGCCTCGCCGGATCGCAAGCGCGCCGCCGAGCGGAATGGCCGCGATGGTGACCCACAGCGCGACGCTGACGTGAGAGGCGGCGATCTCGGCCGTATAGCCCCTCTCAGTGAGAAGCAGCGGACCGAACGCAAACGCATTGGCGAAAGTGGCGTTGGCAGTGCCGGCGACGAGGCCTGCAATGACCACCGCGGCTGTGACGACCGCGCCTGGGAAGGCCGCGGACAACGGCACGACCGGCCGCGCCTGCTTCGGCAGCGCGACCAATAGGATCAGCGCCATCAGGGTCAGGATCGCCATTGCTATCGAGGCGCCGTTCAGCCCGAACTTGTCCGCGATCGGCGGCAACGCGACCAGCGCCAGCGCTATCCCGCACGGCCACGAGCCGGCGAAAGCCGCCATCGCAAGGCCGAACTGCCGACCAGTGAACATATCGGCGATCATCTTGGTGCCGGCGATGGTAAACACCACCGCGCCCGTACCCGCGACGATTCTGGCCAGCAGGCGCGCGTTCCAGTCGCTCGACAGATCGACGACGGCGCCGGCGAACATCAGCGCCGCGCACAGCAGAAGCGTCGTTCGTTCGCCGAGCCTTTGGACCACTATTCCTCCAGGAAGCGCAACCAGGACGCTGGGCGCCAGATAGGCGCCGACCAGGATGCCGAGCCGGGCGTAATCGAGGCCCTCCGCTCGAAGCAGCGGGCCGAGCGCTCCGACGCTTTCGAACTGCATGCCCATGACGCAGCGCACTGTGAAAAGCAGCGCCAGAATTCGCCATTTCGATTCCACGTGGCCCCCCCGGTCCAACGATTGTATCCGGCCAGTGTCACGGCGAAGCTCCCGCGAAGCAAGCCGCGATCTCGGCTTGACCCAAGAATTTGAGCCCAAACATCGAAAACTACGGGTCACCCCGGTTCCAATCGCATGAGGCGAGCAGAGGTCAGTCGGCCAGCGGCCTATGACACAGCCTGGGATGAATCCGGCCCGCTCATGTCTCGCAATAGAGCCATTGCTTCATCGGCCCTGTCGTCAGGCACGAAGAGGTGGTCGTGATGAAAGGCTGACACGGCATTGACGCTGATGCCGGCTGCAGCGAGACGCGCGGTGATGGCCGCCAGGAATCCGACGGCGTCGAGTGCGGAGTGGACTGTCAGGGTGATGAGGCGCGAGGGGAATGCAGGGTTGAGTCCTGCCGCTTCGGCCTCCTCACATGGGACGACCAGCGTCGTTCCTTCCTGCTCGCGGAACGTCAGCAGCGGGTTGAGTGATGCCGGAACAGGCTCGTTTGTCGCGATCGTGCAGAACACGAAGATGCCCGGCTGCAACTGTGGCTTCACGTTCTTCAATAGCGCGATGAGATCGCGTTCGGCTGGCATGGTGCTTCCACAAAGTCGTCCTGGCGAAAGCCAGGACGACCCGGGGATGAGACTTCGCGGGCGACGTACCATCACTCCTGCGCCTTCTCGGGCCCCTCATAGGCGATGCCACGAATAACGGCGTCATTGCCGAACTTCTTGCGCAGGCTGTCCACCGCACGCTCGGCGTGCGCGGCGCGGCGGTCGAGCATGTCGGTGTCGTCGGCGGGGGAGCCGTCGCGCAGGGCGCTGACGCCGGCGCCCATCAGGCGGAAGGCGGTGCCGTCGATCTCTTTCGCCAGCATCTCGCGGCAGATCGAGAAGATCTTTGCGGCAAGCTGCGTCGGGGCCGCGATCGACTGCGAGCGGGTGCGTTGGCGGAAATCGGCGGTCTTGAGCTTCAGCGTGATGGTCGAGCCGGCAAGCTCGCTGCTTTTCAGCCGCGATGATGTCTTCTCGCACAGCCGCCACAGGATCTTCTCCAGCGTCGCGAAATCGCGGATGTCGGTCTCGAACGTCGTTTCGCTGGAAATCGTCTTGGCGCCGCGATCGGCCTCGACGCGGCGATCGTCGATGCCGCGCGCGAGCCGCCAGAGCCGGCGGCCGTCGCTGGGAAACAGCCGCATCAGCTCGATCTCGTCGGCCTTTTGCAGATCGGCTATGAGGCGGAAGCCGCGCTGCATGAGACGTTCTTGCGTTGCGGGGCCGACGCCGAAGATGAAGCCGACCGGCCGCGAAGCCAGCATCGTCCGCGCTTCCTCCTGGTCGAGCGCGGCAAAGCCGCGCGGCTTGTCGAGATCGGAGGCGATCTTGGCCAGGAACTTGTTGCAGGACAGGCCGACCGAGACGGTGATGCCGACGTCGCGCTCGACCTCGCGGGCAAAGCGCGCCAGCACCTTTGCCGGGATCATGCCGTGCACCCGCTCGGTGCCGGAGAGATCGAGGAAGGCCTCGTCGATCGAGAGCGGCTCGACCAGCGGCGTCAGCGCCTGCATGGCCTGCCGCACCTCGCGGCCGACGCGGACGTACTTCGTCATGTTGGGCGGGATCACGGTCGCATGCGGGCAGGCCTCCAGCGCCTTGAACATCGGCATCGCCGAGCGGACGCCATAGGTGCGCGCGATGTAGCAGGCCGCCGAGACCACGCCGCGTTTTCCGCCGCCGATGATGACGGGCTTGTCGGCGATGTCAGGATTGTCGCGCTTCTCGACCGTCGCATAGAAGGCGTCGCAATCGACATGGGCGATGGTCAGCCCTGCAAGCGCCCGGTGGCGGACGAGGCGAGGGGAGCCGCAGGCGGAACAGCGCCGCCCGCCCATATCCTGATCGGCCAGACAATCCCGGCAGAAACAGCGGGGCCCGGCCGCCTCCAGGGCGGTCACGGCACGTCGCGCTCCCAGGTCCGGTCGCCGAGCGCATCGCCCAGCACCTGCCGCGCCGCGGCAACGTTGGTCGGATGCAGTTCCGAGGCCTTGGCAAAGGCCTTGACGGTGTCGTCATCGCGCAGCACGAAATCGAGCACGCTGAGCAGGAAATGCGGGTCCGAGGCGGCATTCCGGAGCGTCTCCGGACCGACCCCTGTCTCGGCCAGGAACAGGCCCAGCCTTTCAGGCTCGCCGGCGACGAAGGACAGCGCCTGAATCGCAACGATTTCAGCGACTTCGCGGGGGTTGTGAACAGGCTTTTTCACGGGCCCGGTTTGCCTTTCCGTTAACTTTCGGTGTCTACTTTGGACTATGCCCGAGTCTCGAGACTGAGTCTTTATGTTGAGGCTTGGGCGGGAGCCTTGCGGCCCCAGACAAGCAACTGGAAACCACATCGCAGAAAGTGGCCCCTCGGTTTAACCAAACTCAAGCGACTCTGGGGCTAGTTTGAATCCAGTTTTCGAAGCGCCGGAAAGCGGCGCCTGAGGCGTTTACATGCATCGGTCGTCGGGACCAAACAGGAGGGCGGGATGGCTAAGACCGTCCTGATCGTGGAAGACAACGAGCTCAACATGAAGCTCTTCCGCGACCTGTTGGAGGCGCATGGCTACCAGACCTCCGGCACCAGCAACGGTTACGAGGCGCTCGACCTCGTGCGCAAGATGCGGCCCGACCTCGTGCTGATGGATATCCAATTGCCGCAGGTCTCGGGGCTCGAGGTGACGCGCTGGATCAAGGACGATCCGGAGCTGCGTTCCATTCCCGTCGTCGCGGTCACGGCCTTCGCGATGAAGGGCGACGAAGAGCGCATCCGCGAGGGCGGCTGCGAAGCCTATTTGTCCAAGCCGATCTCGGTCGGCAAATTCATTGAGACGGTCCGGCGTTTTATCGGGTAGGAGTGAGTTTCGGTGTCCGCGCGTATCCTTGTCGTCGATGACGTTCCCGCCAACGTCAAGCTCCTCGAAGCCCGTTTGTCGGCCGAATATTTCGACGTGATGACCGCCTCGAACGGCACCGAGGCGCTGGCGCTGGCCCGCCGCGCCGAATGCGACATCATCCTGCTCGACGTGATGATGCCCGACATGGACGGCTTCGAGGTCTGCCGCCGCCTCAAGACCGATCCGGCCACCCACCACATTCCCGTCGTCATGGTCACCGCGCTTGACAGCCCGGCCGATCGCAATCGTGGTCTCGAGGCCGGCGCCGACGATTTCCTGACAAAACCCGTCTCCGACGTCGTGTTGATCGCGCGCGTGCGCTCGCTGACGCGGCTGAAGATGATGACCGACGAGCTGCGCATGCGCGCCATCACCTCGCTCGAGATCGGCATGCAGGCGCCCGAGCGCAGCGCTGTCGCCGATACCGGCAAGGGCGGCCGCGTCCTGCTGGTCGACGATCGCGAGTCGTCCTATGAGCGGCTGGCGTCGATCCTTGCCGCCGAGCACACTGTCGACGTCGAGCCCAATCCGACCGAAGCGCTGTTCCATGCGGCTGAGGGCAATTACGACCTCCTGATCGTCTCGCTCGATCTGAACAATTTCGACGGCCTCAGGCTATGCAGTCAGGCCCGCTCGCTGGAGCGCACGCGCCACGTGCCGATCCTGGCGATCGCGGAAGCGGAGAATTCGACCCGGCTGCTGCGCGGCCTCGAAATCGGCGTCAACGACTATCTGCTGCGCCCGCTCGACAAGACCGAGCTGCTGGCGCGCGCCCGCACGCAAATTCGCCGCCGCCGCTACACCGATCATCTGCGCGACAACGTGCAGAATTCGATCGAGATGGCGATCACGGACGCGCTCACCGGCCTGCACAATCGCCGCTACATGGAGAGCCATCTGGCAACGCTCGCCGAGCAGGCCGCGACGCGCGGCAAGCCGCTGGCGCTGATGATTTTGGACATCGACTATTTCAAGTCGATCAACGACAATTTCGGCCATGACGGCGGCGACGATGTGCTGCGCGAATTCGCGGTGCGCGTGCGCAAGTCGATCCGCGGCATCGATCTGGCCTGCCGCTACGGCGGCGAGGAGTTCGTCATCGTGATGCCGGAGACCGATCTGCACGTCGCCGGCATGGTCGCCGAGCGCCTGCGCCGCTCGATTGCCGGCGAGCCGTTCACCGTCCACAAGGGCACCAAGCGCATCGAGGTGACGATCTCGATCGGGCTGACCACGCTGGAGCAGAAGGGCGAGGCGGTCGCCGACGTCCTCAAGCGCGCCGACATGGCGCTCTATCGCGCCAAGCACGATGGACGCAATCGCGTGGTGTCGCACGCGGCGTGATAGTCGTGTGCCGTCGCTGGTGCCACACCCTCCGCTGTCATTCCCCTCGCAGGCGGAGAATCCAGTACGCTGCGGCGTCTCGGTTCAACCACAGCTGCCTCTGGAATGCTGGATTACCCGCCTTCGCGGGTGATGACACCGATAGGTGCGGCCACAGTTATGATTGCGGTGCGCGCTTGCCCTTCACCGGCTTCGCATCGCCGTCCACATCCACCCCCGCATTCCGCAGCAACACCTTTGCCGCTTCCTTGGCCGCGCGCGCCATTGCGGGATCGTCACGCACTAAATCCTGGGCGATGGAGCCGTCGACCAGCAGCACGAGCTGCGTTGCGAGCGCGTCCGTATCGGCGACGCCGAGCTCGGTCAGTCGCTCGCGGAACCAGACGCGGCGGCTTTCCTTGAAGGCGATGGCGATCTTCTTCACCGCGCGATCGGTGGGGCCGAGCTCGGCGACTGCGTTGACAAACGGGCAGCCGCGAAAATCCTTCGCTGCAAAGCGCCGCTCCAGTGAATCGAAGGTGGCGAGGATCTGCTCGGCCGGCGGCTTGTCGGAGGGACGGGCGCTGACGAAGCGGCGCTCCAGATAGGCCGCGATCAGCGCGTCCTTGGACGGGAAGTGGTTGTAGAGCGTGCGCTTGCTGATGCCGATCTCGGCCGCGATGGTGTCGACGCCGATGGCGCGAATGCCTTGCAGATAGAACAGTCTGTCGGCGGTCTGAAGGATCCGCTCTTTCATGTCGGATTTTTCGGCGGACGGCATAACACAGACCTGTGTAACAAGCGCCTTGACAGCGCCGTCCCCTTATAGACTAATTACACAGGTCTGTGTAACCAAAATCAACCGACAACGCAGATGCCGGCGCGCGGCCAGCGCCCATGAGGGAGAACAAAAATGCCCCTGTTGCAGGTCCTGCGTCCGGCATTGCCGATCCTGATCGGCGCCTCGATCATGCTGACGCTGAGCATGGGGCTGCGGCAGTCGCTCGGCATCTTCATGCCGCCGCTGACGCACGACATCCATCTCTCGGTGTCGGATTTCACGCTGGCGCTCGCCGTGCAGAACCTCGCCTGGGGTTTTCTCCAGCCGCTCGCCGGGGCGATGACGGTGCGCTACGGCTTCCGCCCGATCATGATCGCGGGCGCGCTGATGTACATCGTCGGCCTCGCTTTGATGGCCACGGCGAACGGGCTCGTCAGCATCATGATCGGCGCGGGCGTGCTGATCGGCACCTCGCTGGCCTGCACCGCGGCTGCGATCGCGATGTCGGTGGCGGCGCGCGCGGTGCCCGAGACGGTGCGCTCGACCGTGCTCGGCATCGTCTCAGGCGCCGGCTCGCTCGGTGCGCTGCTGTCGGCGCCGATCGGGCAGATGCTCAACGAGGGTTTTGGCTGGCGCATCGGCCTTGCCGGCTTCGTCGTCATGTCGGTGCTGATGATCCCCGCGGCGTGGTACGCCGGCCGCGTCGACGCCATTCCGCTGCCAAAGCCTGCTGCCGACGATATCGGCGACGCCACGGCCGCCTCCGTGACGAGGGCCGCGTTCGGCAACGCCTCCTTCGCGGTGATGACCTGCGCCTATCTCGTCTGCGGCATGCAGCTCGTGTTCCTCACCACGCATCTGCCGTCTTATCTCGCCATCTGCGGGCTCGATCCGATGCTGAGCGCGCAGACGCTCGGCATGATCGGAGGCTTCAACGTGCTGGGATCGCTGTTCTTCGGCTGGGCTGGCCAGCGCTGGAACAAGCTGGCGCTGCTGGGCGCGATCTACCTCCTGCGCTCGCTCGCGCTGGCCTGGTACTTCATGCTGCCGGCAACGCCGTTCTCGACGCTGCTGTTCGGCGCCATCATGGGCTTCCTGTGGATGGGCGTCGGCCCGCTGGTCGCCGGCGCGGTCGCCGAGATGTTCGGCCTGCGCTGGCAGGCGATGATTCAGGGCCTGGCCTTCATGAGCCACCAGATCGGCAGCTTCCTCGGCGCCTACGGAGGAGGGCTGATCTACGACGCACTCGGCTCCTATTCCATGGCCTGGCGCATCGGTGTCGCGCTCGGCCTTGCCGGCGGCATTGTCCAGATCGCATTCGCGCTGATCAAACCGACCGCGCCGCCCTTGCTGCGAACCGCGTAGGCATCATCAGCCGCTGCTCATCCGTTGGGCGATGCGCAGCTGCGTGAAGCAGCGCGCGGCGCAGTTGCCGCAAAGCAGCAAACTGGAATCGAAGCGCATTCAGCAGCTTGATTGAATCGTTTCGATGGTGCGAATCTTGCATATACTTTCAGCTGGAATTGGAACCGTCTCTGACGCTGTCCCGATCTGGCGACAAGGGAAAGGCCGATAAGCCATGAGGCTGGTCGATGCCAGTCTCCAGACATCGACGCTCGACGACCTCATCGCGCCGAGCCTCGATGATTTTGCCCCGAAAATCCGAGCCGATCACGCTGGCACTGTCGCTCCGGCGCGAATGATCATCCCTGCGGTTCCACTCAAAGCAATGCCCAGAAGCCAATCTCTTGCGCTTGATCTCTTGAGACTTGGGAGGACGATGATGGAGTCGAGAACATCCACGCGCCAAAGGCTCGTGACACTGGTGGTCGCGCTGTTGGGAATTGCGCTTCTCTACCTCGCCCTCGGCGAGGTCGCGCTCGCCGAGGATGCGGCCCCGCCCGCGTGCGGCGGCAAGATCCTCGAGAAGTGCACGCCCAATTCCGGCGACACCGCCTGGATGCTCACCTCCGTTGCGCTGGTGCTGATGATGACGGTTCCGGGGCTTGGGCTGTTCTATGGCGGCATGGTGCGCAAGAAGAACGTGGGCGACACCGTGATGACGAGCTTCGCGGTGACCTGCCTCGTCACCATCCTGTTCGCGATTCTGACCTACAGCCTGGCCTTCCGCGCCGGCACGCCGTTCATCGGCGGGCTGGATCGCATGTTCCTGAGGGACATCCTCAGCGACATCGGCAAGGGCGGGATCGGCAATCCCAATCCGCTCGCGGCGACGATTCCCGAAAGCGTCTACATCTGCTTCCAGATGACGTTCGCGATCATCACGCCGGCACTGATTGCAGGGGCGTTCGCCGAGCGGATGAAATTCTCCGCGATGCTCTGGTTCATCGGCCTGTGGGCGATCCTCGTCTACGCGCCGATCGCGCATTGGGTGTGGGGCCCCGACGGCATCTTCTCGTCCGGCAACGACGCCGCCTGGGTCAAGGTGCTCGATTTCGCCGGCGGAACCGTCGTGCACATCAACGCCGGCGTCGCGGGCCTGATGTGCGCCATCATGCTAGGCAAGCGCAAGGAAACGGGACCGGCGCACAATATGGTGCTGACCTTCATCGGCGCCTCGCTGCTATGGGTCGGCTGGTTCGGCTTCAACGCGGGCTCCGCGGTGACGGCAGGCATGCAGGCCGGCATGGCGATGCTGGTGACGCAGATCGCAACGGCGGTCGCCGGCTTCACCTGGATGCTGGTGGAGTGGTCGCTCAAGGGCAAGCCGACGGTTGTCGGCATCTGCTCGGGCGCGGTCGCGGGCCTCGTCGCCATCACGCCGGCGTCCGGTTTCGTGGGCCCGGTGGGGGCCTTTGTAATCGGCATCGCGGCCGGCGTCATCTGCTACTGGGGATGCACCGGACTCAAGGCCATGTTCGGCTATGACGATGCGCTCGATTGCTTCGGCGTCCATGCCCTCGGCGGCATCGTCGGCGCGCTGCTCACCGGCGTCTTTGCCGTCGAGCAATATGGCGGCACCGCGGGCGTGCTGGAAGGAAATCCCGGCCAGTTCGTCAACCAGTGCATCGGCGTCGCCACCGTCTTTGTTTACGACGCCGTCGTCAGCCTGATCATCCTCTCCGCGATCAAGCTGTTCGTCGGTTTGCGGGTGTCGGAGGATATGGAGCGCGACGGTCTCGACCTCGCACTGCATGGCGAGGTCGTGCACTAGCTGCGGTAGTAGCGCCACATCCGCAGAAAGGTACGATGGATCATGTCGGGCGGCTGATCGAACGGCTCGACATTGATCCGTACCATATTGGTGTGGCTCATCCGCCAGGGCAGGCGCATCAGCCAGCGCCAGGACGGTTGCTTGCGCCAGTCGGCCACGAGCGCGCTGGTGAGCGGTGCGTTCAGCACGATCTGCAGTTCATGCACCGTCATGGCGCGCTCGGCGATCTCGATGAGATCGATGCGCTCGATGGCGCGCCAGCGGATCAGTCCGAAGGACTGGATGAAGATGCCGTATTGGTTCGCGCCGATCGTGGGCCGGCCGGTCTCGAGCAGCGGAATGTTGTAGTAGGTGAACCCGGCCGCGAGTGCTGCGAGCGCAAGCCAGTAGATCGCGCCGGTGAGAAGCGCAGCCGTGCAGAAAATCGCGGCGAGCGCCGCCGTGACGTAGACCGGAAAATAGGTATCGTCGCGGCCGTAAGCGACCGAATAGCCACCGACATGTCCCTCGTCCAAGGCTGCGATCATGGATTTGGAGGCTACGACCATTGGTCGCAAATAAAAACGGGGTCGCGAGCGCCCCGTAAAACTCGGCAGCATTGGCCGATCTTACTTTGATCTCGCCGACTTGGCCGCCTGCGCGCTCATCAGGCAGGCAGGAGGGACGCCTGATCCTCCCTTGCGCGCCACGCGGCGATTTGCTTTTCGAGTTCGCGGCATACGTCGTCCACCACGCTGGCCCAGTCGCCGCGCGTCGTTTGCCTGAACAGCCGCATCGATCGATACCACGGGCTGTCGTCGCGCTCGATCAGCCAGCGCCAATCCGGATTGAAGGGCAGCAGCGTCCATACGGGCGCGGCTAGCGCGCCGGCGAGATGGGCGACGCTGGTGTCGACTGTGATCACCAGATCGAGACAGGAGATCAGCGCCGCTGTTTCGCTGAAGTCGGTGAGATGCTCCGCAAGGTCGACGATGTCATGGCGTTCGGCGCGGAAGGCGCGGTCCTGATCGCGAACGCCTTTTTGCAGGGAGACGAACTGGGCGTCGCAATCCAGCAGCGGCGCGAGTGTGCGCAAGGCCATCGATCGGTTGTGATCGTTCTTGTGGTCAGGATTGCCGGCCCAGACCAGGCCGACGCGGAAGCGATCGTGAGCGCCAAGCCGCTGTTCAAGCCGTTCTTCCCACGCTGTCATTCGCGTTGCCGGCGGCGCAGGAACGTAGCCTTGTGCGAGCGGGATCGTATCGAGCCGCGTCCCGAATGCGAGCGGCAGCGTTCCCAGAGGGCAGTGCAGGTCGAACGCCGGCGTCGAGCAGCGGCCGATGCATTCTGCGACCCCTTCGATGCCGCCCAGAAGCTGTTGGATCGGAGGTTCGACCTCCAGAATGACGCGCGCTCCTGATGCCGCCACCATGGGCACATAGCGGGCGAACTGGATCGCATCGCCCAGCCCCTCGTCGGAGTGCAGCAGGATGGTCTTGCCTGCGAGCGGCTGGTCGCCACGCCAAAGGGCTTGCGAAAATCCGCGATCGACCAGGCCGACTGAAGGCAACCGCCAACGCGCCTCACGCGCAAGCCAGCCGTGCTCGAAATCGCCGGTGAGGAGCTGAAGCGTCGCCAGATAGAACAGCGTCTGCGCATCGTTGGGCGCGGCCGCGAGCGATCTGTGCAGGGTCGCGAAGGCTTCGTCCAGCATTTGCAGATGCAACAGGACCACGGCTTTGTTGTTGAGCACGGCATGGAAATCGGGGCGGAGCGCGAGTGCGCGATCGAAGCAGGCAAAGGCCTGCTCGAGCCGGCCAAAGCGCCAGTGCAAGAGGCCGAGATTGTTGTGCGTCTCTGCGAGGGCAGGGTCCAGCGCGATCGACTTCTCGTAGTCGACCTCTGCTTCGTCGAAGCGGCCCAGCGCCGAGAGACAAACGGCGCGCATTTGATGCAGGGCCGCGGAGCTTCGGTTCAGCCTCTCGGCGATGTCAAAGCATTTTACGGCTTCGGCATGCCGTTCGAGTTCAAGCAGCAGCATGCCGCCATTGTGCGCGGCTTCCCAATAGTGCGGATTGAGCTTCAAGGCCTGCAACAGGTGCTGCGCCGCTTCGTTCTTGTGCCCGAGCTGCCAGAGCAGGTTGCCGAGGTGATTGCACAGGCCGGCATCGTCGGGCTTCAGGCTCAAGGCATGGCTGTAGTGGTGCCGTGCGTCCTCGAGCCGGCCCTGTCGCTCCAGCACTGTGGCGAGGCTGAGGAGATACTCGGCCTTCGGCGCTTGCCGGACGGCGCGGCCGATCCATTCCACGGCGGCGTCTGGCTGCTTCGCGTGAAAACAAAGCGCACCCAGGAGATGGAGCGCATCCGGGTGCTGCTCGTCCAGCGTCAGCGCCTGCTGGCAGCACAATTCGGCCTCGGCAATGCGCCCCGATTGAAAATGCGCAAAGCCGGCCTGGCAGAGTGCGGCCGGCGAGGTTCTTCCGGTTTGTTTGGCCGCCGCGGCCCGGCGCTCTCTGCGATTCATGATGATCCGAAGCGGCCTCGCGATCGAAGGCAGCGAGGCTGCGCGATCTAACAATGCCAGGATTTCGCGAGGCTTGTGGATGCCCGCCAATAACTCGCTATCAAATCGTCATCCCGAGGCGCGAGGCGCGACGCGCCGTGTGGCGAGCCTCGAAGGATGAACGCCCCGATGCAGCCGGGCCGTCGCCCTTCGAGGGCCGCTCAAGAAGCGGCCACCTCAGGGTAACGGATCACCTCAAACGAAAACGGGGCCCGAAAGGGCCCCGCAAAACGTATCGACGCTTTCGCCGATCTTACTTGATCTTGGCTTCCTTGAACTCGACGTGCTTGCGCGCGACCGGGTCGTACTTCTTCTTGACCAGCTTGTCGGTCATGGTGCGCGAATTCTTCTTGGCGACGTAGTAGAAGCCGGTGTCGGCCGAGGACACGAGCTTGACCTTGATGGTGACCGCTTTGGCCATGTTCTGAACCTCAGAGATGAAGGGAATCTGGAGCCGGCCAAACGGCCCGCGTTGGCCGGCAACCTAGCCAGAAACGGGGGGAAGTCAAGGATTTAGGGCCGCAAAACCACTCAAATCGGGCCTTTTACGCCTCGAAGAAGCGGTTTTTCGGCCGTGGCAGGCCCAGATTCTCCCTCAAAGTGGCCCCTTCATACTCTTTGCGGAAAATCCCGCGCTTCTGCAGCTCGGGGACAACCTTGTCGACGAAATCGTCAAGGCCGGCGGGCAGGAACGGGAACATGATGTTGAAGCCGTCGGAGCCGCGTCCGACCAGCCATTCCTCCATCTGGTCGGCAATGGTCTTGGCCGTGCCGACGAAGGACAGCCCGCCATAACCGCCGACGCGCTGGGCAAGCTGGCGCACGGTGAGCTTGTCGCGTCTGGCGAGATCCACCATGCGCTGGCGGCCGCTCTTGCTGGCGTTGGTCTCGGGGATCTCGGGGAGCTGTCCATCGGGATCGAAGCCGGAGGCGTCGGTGCCGAGGATGACCGAGAGCGAGGCGATGGCGCTGTCGTAATGCACCCGGCTGTCGAGCAGCGCGCGCTTCTCCTTGGCCTCGTCGACGCTGTCGCCGACCACGACGAAGGCGCCCGGCAGGATCTTGAGATGTTCAGGGTCGCGGCCGATCTTCTCCATGCGGCCCTTGATGTCGGCATAGAGCTTCTGCCCATCGGCGAGACTGCCGCCGCCGGTGAAGACGGCTTCGGCGGTCTCGGCCGCGAGCTGCTTGCCGTCTTCCGACGCGCCGGCCTGAACGATCACGGGCCAGCCCTGCACCGGGCGGGCAATGTTGAGCGGGCCGCGCACCTTCAGATATTTGCCGACGTGGTCGAGTACGTGCATCTTCGAGGGATCGAAGAACAGCCCGCTCTCGACGTCGCGCACGAAGGCGTCGTCGGCGAAGGAATCCCACAGGCCGGTGACGACGTCGTAGAATTCGCGGGCGCGCTTGTAGCGCTCGGCGTGCTCCATGTGGTCGTCGAGACCGAAATTGAGCGCGGCGTCCGGGTTCGAGGTGGTGACGATATTCCAGCCGGCGCGGCCGCCGCTGAGATGATCCAGCGAGGCGAAGCGGCGGGCGACGTGATAGGGCTCGTCAAAGGTGGTTGAACCCGTCGCGATCAGGCCGATGCGTTCGGTGACGGCCGAAAGGGCAGAGAGCAGCGTGAACGGCTCGAACGAGGTCACGGTGTGGCTGCGCTTGAGCGCGTTGACCGGCATGTTCAGGACGGCGAGGTGATCGGCCATGAAGAAGGCGTCGAACTTGCCGGCCTCGAGTTTCTTGATCAGCGTCTTGATGTGGCCGAAGTTGAAATTGGCGTCGGGCCAGGCACCGGGATAGCGCCAGGCGCCGGTGTGGATGCTGATCGGGCGCATGAACGCGCCAAGCTTGAGTTGCCGTTGTGCCATCGCGCCCAAAATCCCGTTCTGGTGTTGTTAGGGAAAGACATAGGCACGCCGGGGAACAGCGCCATTGGGGTGCCTAAGAAGAATTTTTTGTTTTTCGCGACACGCTCAGCACGTTTCCGTCATTCCGGGGCGCCGCGTTAGCGGCGAGCCCGGAATCCATTGGGCCGCGGTGAGCGTCGAGCGATGGATTCCGGGCTCGCGCCAAGGGGCGCGCCCCGGAATGACGGAGGAGAGAGCGAGCCATCGAACCAATCAACCGCTTGCGCCGACCAAGCCATGACCTTCGCTCCCGAGGAGACCTTTCATGGCCGGCGCAATGACCCTAGACGGCGGCATCGTCCGGATCGACCGGCCGATGCCGTGGTTCGGCCGGCTGTTGTCGCTGCCGCTGCTGGCGGCGAGCTTCTATCTGCTGTGGAATGTCGCGCTCGGCCTGCGCCAGGATTTCTCCGGCTTCGGCCGGCTTGCCGATGACCTTGTGCCGGTGCTGGTGTTTTCGGGCCTCGGGCTGCTCGTCGGCATTCCCGGCCTGATCCTGCTGACCTTCCGCAGCTTCGTCGTGCTCAACGAGAGGCTGCGCCAGATCGTCGTCACCAGGCAATTCGGCCCGCTGAACTTTCGCAAGTCGCGCGATCTCGCCGATTATCACTTCATCAGCATCACCGACGACTACGATCCCGAGCTGACGACCTACGACGTCAATCTCTGCGGCAACAAGGGCACCGAGCCGATCACGCTGCAGAGCTTCGCCAAGCGCGAGGATGCAAACAAGCTCGCCAGCGAGATCGGCCGCGTCTTGAAGCTGCCGGCGCGCGACTATGTCGGCACCGAGCCCGACGCGGATTAGAAAAGCACGCAGTTGGCATTCCGGGGCGCCGCCAAGCGGCGAGCTACGATGCGCAATTGCGCATCTGAGAATCCATGGCCGCAGAGACTGACGCGGATGGATTCCGGGCTCGCGCTGCGCGCGCCCCGGAATGACAGGTCAGCTCAAAATATCCTTCTGCATCTTGCCGCCGTAGAAATGGAAGAACGGCACCGGCGCGTCGTGGCGCAAGGGGCCGGTGGCAAGGCGGGCGTGGAGCTCGTTGAGCACGTTCCGCGTCATGGGATGCAGATCGGCGAGCGGCCTCGAGCCGAGCTCGACCCAGACCAGTTCGACCAGCTCCGCATCCGCATGGATCACGCCCTCGACGTGATGGGTGATCGCCGACGCATCGGCGGTGAAGAAGCGCGTGTCGAACCGCTTGACGCGGCCGGGCGGGGTGATCGCGCGGGCGATCAGGAACAGGCTGGAGGGATCGGGCAGGAGGCCCGCATCGGCGAACGGCTTCCAGGGGCCTTCGAGCCTCGCCTTGCCTTCAGCCTTGCGTCCGAGGCAGAGGCCGGTTTCCTCGCAGGCCTCGCGGATCGCGGCGATCGCCAGCGATTTGGCGCGCGAGGCCGGCGTCTTCGGGCTGCCCTTGGCGAGATTGGCCTCTAACTCAGGAGCGATGGGGGCCGCACACGGCACGCGATGATCATCCTTGTCGACGCGGCCGCCGGGGAAGACGAATTTTCCGGGCATGAACACGACCTTGTCGTGGCGCTTGCCGACCAGCACCTTTGGAATGCTGCCGCTGCGATCGACCAGGATCAGCGTTGCCGCATCCCGAGGGCGGAAATAGGGATGGTGATCGGCTTCCTTTTCCTCGTGGACTTTGGCCTTCTCGGCTGTCTGCGCCGTATCGCTCATATCCTCACCCAGACGGTTCTTGCTTATTGCTTACACAGGCGGAATACCATCCGGCGGGTTCTCGTCAAACCCGTGCATGCGCAGAGCCCATTGCAGGCCGACCACGGCTCCCTTCACCGGCTGCAGCAGGGCGAGCGAGGCGAAGAAGGTGAAGGGCAAATAGGCCACGAAGCTGAGCCAGACCGGCGTCGTGTAATTGGTCTCGATCCAGAGGATGGTGGGAACCACGATGTGGCCCACGATGACGATGACGAGATAGGCGGGCAGATCGTCGGCGCGGTGCGGCGTGAAGTCGAGGCCGCAAGAGGCGCAATGGTCCGCCGTCTTGAGGAAGGCGCGGAACAGCTTTCCCTGGCCGCAGCGCGGGCAGCGGCCGCGAAAGCCGCGCTTCATCGCCGCCCAGAGGTCGCGCTTCTCGACGAGGCCAGTCTCGCGCGTCCAGATTTTTGGCGCCGGGCTCATGGTCACCAAGCCTTGCCCTTGTTGCCTTTGCTCTTGCCCCTGTTCTTTCCCTTGTTCTTTTCTTTGCCCTTCGCCTTGCCGGATTTCTGCTTTGATGGCTTGCGTTTTTTATCAGGGCTGCGGCCGGGATGGGCCTTGAAGGAGGGGCGGCGTTGCGGATTGGGGCGCCTGCGATCGCGCGGGCTCGTCTCGCTGGAGGACGACAGCAGCTCGAAACGTAGCGCGCCTGCGACGGGGGCAGCTTCAATCAGCCTGATGTCGACGACGTCACCGAGCTGGTACATGGTGCCGCTGCGCGTGCCGATCAGCGCATGGCGGCTCTCGTCATAGTTGAAATATTCCGTGCCGAGGGACCGGATCGGGATCAATCCGTCCGCGCCGGTGTCGCTGAGCTTCACGAACAGGCCGGCACGGGTGACGCCGGAGACGCGGCCCTGGAAGGTCGCACCGATGCGGTCGGCGAGGTGATGCGCGATCAGGCGGTCGACGGTCTCGCGCTCGGCCTTCATCGCGCGCCGCTCGGTCAGCGAAATGTGGGCTGCGACTTCGCCGAGCGATTCCGGCGTCTCGCTGTCGGGCAGGGCGCCTTCGCCCAAGCCCAGAGCGCGGACCAGCGCCCGGTGCACGACGAGGTCGGCATAGCGACGGATTGGCGAGGTGAAATGCGCATAGCGGCGCAGATTCAGGCCGAAGTGCCCGTAATTTTCCGACGAATATTCCGCCTGCGCCTGGGCGCGCAGCACCACCTCGCTCACCAGCGGGTAGTAGTCATGGCCTTCGAGCTGGGCCAGCACGCGGTTGAACAGGGTCGGGCGCAGCGCGCCTGATTTGGTGAAGGGGACGTCGAGCGTCTCCAGGAATTCGGAGAGCGCGTGGACCTTCTCCAGCGTCGGCTCGTCATGGACGCGGTAGATCAGCGGCAGCGACTTCTTCTCAAGCATCTCGGCGGCCGCGACATTGGCGAGGATCATGAACTCCTCGATCAGCTTGTGCGCGTCCAGACGCTCCGGCACGACGACGCGGTCGACGGTGCCGTCGCTCTTCAAGAGGATCTTGCGTTCGGGCAGATCGAGATTGAGCGGATCGCGCTCATCGCGCGCGCGCTTGACGCAGGTGTAGGCTGCCCAGAGTGGCCTCAGGACCGGATCGAGCAGGGGACCGGTGGTGTCGTCGGGCCGGCCGTCGATCGCCGCCTGCGCCTGCGCATAGTTCAGCTTCGCGGCCGAGCGCATCAGGATGCGATGGAAGCTGTGCGACTTCTTGCGGCCATCAGGAGCGATGATCATCCGCACCGCGAGCGCGCCGCGCGGTTCGCCCGGCACCAGCGAGCAGAGATTGTTGGAGATGCGCTCGGGCAGCATCGGCACGACGCGGTCGGGGAAATAGACCGAGTTGCCGCGGTCGAGCGCATCGCGGTCGAGCGCGGTGCCCGGCCGCACGTAGAAACTCACATCGGCAATGGCGACATCGACGATGAAGCCGCCCTTGTTGTTCGGATCAGGGTCGGGCTGCGCATGCACCGCGTCGTCATGATCCTTGGCATCAGGGGGGTCGATGGTGACGAGGGGGACGTCGCGCCAGTCTTCGCGCCCTCCGAGATTCGCGGGCTCGGCCGCTTCCGCCTCGCGCTCGGCGGCGGCGGAGAACTGCAAGGGGATGTCGTGGGCGTAGATCGCGATCAGGCTGATCGCCTTCTCCGACTTGACCGAGCCGAGCTTCTCTTTCACGCGGCCTGAGGCGAGGCCAAAGCTGCGGGTGCGGACGATGTCGACGCTGACGAGGTCGCCGTCCTGCGCGCCCTTCGTGTCGGCGGCGGCGATATTCAGCTCGCGGTCGGCCATTTTCTTGTCGACGGGGATGAGCCGTCCGCCGCCTTCAGGCAGCGCGCGGAACACGCCGAGAATGCGGCTCTTGGCCTTGTCGATGAGCTTGATGATACGGCCGCGATAGGCCGGGCCTTCGCTCTCATCCGTGCGCTCGACCCGCAGCAATGCGCGGTCGCCGATTCCGGCGGCGGTGCCGGGCTTCGGCCTGCGCGGCATTTCGATCAGGATCTTTGGCGGCTCGCCGCTCTCGACCTCGTCCCATTCGGCGGGGGAGGCGATCAGCTCGCCGTCGCGGTCGCGGCCGGTGATGTCGGCGAGCAGCGTCGGCGGAAGGGCGTCCGGCTCGGAGACCGTATGGCGTTTCTTCTTGATGGTGCCGTCGTCGGCGAGTTCGCGCAAAATGCGCTTGAGCTCGATGCGATCGGCGTTCTTCAGGCCGAACTCGCGCGCGATGTCGCGCGTTCCGACCTTTCCTGGATGTGCCTTGATGAAGGCGACGATGGCTTGCCTGTCGGGAAAGCCACGGTCTTTCTTTGGTTTCACTTAACCTCTAATTCTTGCCGGCACTCTTCTTGGCCGGAGCCTTGGTGGCGGCGCTCTTGGTCGGCGACGTCTTGGCAGTCGTCGACACGGCAGCGCGCGCCTTGCTTGTGGATTCGGATTTGGCCGCGGCTTTCTTCGCGGCCGGTTTCTTTGGCTTCGGCGCGGTGTCGTCACCGTCCGCAGCCTTCTCTGCAGTCTTTTTGGCCTTGGCCGGTTTCGCGGCCTTCTTGGCTTTCGCCTTGCCGCCGCCCTTTCCGCCCCCTTTGGCCGCGCGCTCGTCGATCAGTGCGATCGCCTGCGCCAGCGTCACGGTGTCCTTTTCGAACTCGGCCGGGATGGTCGCGTTGACGCCTCCCGCGGTGACATAGGCGCCGTAACGGCCGCTCTTCACGGTGACGGTGCCGAGGGTGGGATGATCGCCGAGCGCCTTGCCGGGATCGGCACCAAAACGGCGGCTCGGGCCCTTGGCGACCTTCTCGGCAATCAGCGTCACGGCGCGGTTGAGGCCGATATCGAAGACTTCGTCGCCGGCCTCGAGGCTGGCATAGGTCTTCTCGTGCTTCACGAACGGCCCAAAGCGACCGAGACCGGCGGTGATCGGCTGGCCGGTCTCCGGATGTTTTCCAATTTCGCGCGGCAGCGACAACAGCTTGAGCGCAAGCTCCAGGTCGACATCGCTGGGCGAGGTGCCCTTCGGGATGCCCGCACGCTTCGGCTTCTCGCCTTCCTCATAATCCTTCTGCTCACCGAGCTGGATGTAGGGGCCGAAGCGGCCGGCCTTGACCCAGACATCGCGGCCCGTCTCCGGATCCTGGCCGAGCGAGCGGTCGGCGGTGGTCTCTCCGTCGGCGGCGAGCTGTCGGGTGTAGCGGCATTCCGGATAGTTCGAGCAGCCGACAAAGGCGCCGAACTTGCCGGCCTTCAGATTGAGCCGGCCGGTGCCGCAGCTCGGGCACTGCCTGATGTCGCCGCCGTCGGCGCGCGGCGGATAGATGTGCTGGCCCAGCATGTCGTCGAGCACGTCGAGCACCTGCGCGACGCGCAGATCCTTGATCTCCTCGACGGCGCCGATGAAGCCGGTCCAGAAATCCCTCAGCACCTGCTGCCAGGAGACTTCGTTGTTGGAGATGCGGTCGAGCTGCTCTTCCAGGTTGGCGGTGAAGTCATACTCGACGTAGCGGTTGAAGAAGCTTTCGAGGAAAGCGACCACGACGCGGCCCTTGTCCTCGCCATGCAGGCGCTTCTTCTCGAGCTTGACGTAGCCACGGTCCTTCAGCACCTGCAGGATCGAGGCATAGGTCGAGGGCCGGCCGATGCCGAGCTCCTCCATGCGCTTGACGAGCGAGGCTTCGGAGAAACGCGGCGGCGGCTCGGTGAAGTGCTGGGTGACGGAGAGCGACTGCCGCTTGATCGCCTCGCCCTGGCTCATCGCCGGAAGGCGGCGGGAGTCTTCATCCTCCTCGTCGTCGCGGCCTTCCTGATAGAGGGCGAGGAAGCCGTCGAACTTGACGACCTGGCCGGTGGCGCGCAGCTCCAGCGTGCGACCGCCGGCCTTGGCCGTGATGTCGACCGTGGTGCGCTCGAGCTCGGCCGATTCCATCTGGCTCGCGATGGTGCGCTTCCAGATCAGCTCATACAGCTTGGCCTGATCGGCATCGAGCCTGCGGCTCATGCTGTCGGGACGGCGCGTGAGGTCTGTGGGGCGGATCGCTTCGTGCGCTTCCTGGGCGTTCTTGGCCTTGGCCTGGTACTGGCGCGGGGCGTCAGGCACATAGGCGTTGCCGTAATCCTCGCCGATCACCTTGCGTGCCTGTGTGATCGCGGACGGGTCGATCTGCACGCCGTCGGTACGCATATAAGTAATGAGTCCGGTGGTCTCGCCGCCGATGTCGATGCCTTCATAGAGGCGCTGGGCGATGCGCATGGTGTGCGCCGGCGCAAAGCCGTATTTGCGGCTGGCTTCCTGCTGCAAGGTCGAGGTGGTGAAGGGCGCCTGCGGATTGCGGCGCGCGGGCTTGGCGTCGACCGCGGTCACCGCGTAGGTGGCCGCTTCCAGCGCCTTCTTGAAGTCCTCGGCCTCCGCGCCGGTACCGATGTCGAGGCGCTGGATCTTCTTGCCGTCGGCGCCGACCAGGCGCGCCTCGAAGGCATCGCCGCGCGGCGTCAGCAGGGTCGCGATCAGCGACCAGTACTCACGCGGCACGAACTTCTCGATCTCCAGCTCGCGGTCGCAGACGAGGCGCAGCGCCACCGACTGCACGCGGCCGGCCGAGCGGGCGCCCGGCAGCTTGCGCCACAGCACGGGGGAGAGCGTGAAACCGACCAGATAGTCCAGCGCCCGGCGCGCCATATAGGCGTCGACCAGTGCGCCGTCGATCTGGCGCGGGTTCTTCATGGCGTCCGTGACCGCCTGCTTGGTGATGGCGTTGAACACCACGCGCTCGATCTTCTGATCTTTCAGCGCGCGCTTCTCCTTCATCACCTCCAGCACGTGCCAGGAGATGGCTTCGCCCTCGCGATCAGGGTCGGTCGCCAGAATCAGGCGGTCGGCACCCTTCAGGGATTTGGCGATATCATTGAGCCGGCCGGCCGCCTTGGGGTCGACCTCCCAGATCATCTTGAAATTGGCCTCGGGATCGACGGAACCGTTCTTCGCGGGCAGGTCGCGAACATGGCCGAACGAGGCCAGAACCTCATAGGACGAGCCCAAATATTTGTTGATCGTCTTGGCTTTCGCCGGCGACTCCACAATGACGATATTCATGTAGTTCCAGTGACTTACGGGGAAATCTTGGGCCGATTTCCTCTAGATTCGGGTCGGCCGTTTCGTCCCGAACATGGGTGGTGGGGCGGGTCCTGTCAAATCGAAGGGTGTTGAATGCCCGCCTAATGGGAAAAGTTTCATATCGAGAAAGTTGCAAATTACCACCTTGGAGTTGCGGTCGCTGTCGGCGTAATGTCCCCGCGGGGCATGGATTCGGGTGGGACTGGTGGCAAAACCAGGACGGAAACGCGCGCGCGCCGCGTCGCGCGCGCAAGCACGTTCGCGCAACGAGGAGCCGGGCGAGGGCGGCGTTGACGAGGCGGTTGCCTTCATAGCCGAGCAGGTGGCCAGCTTGCGCAAGCTTGCCGAGCGCCACAAGCTGGGCGTGCTCCATTATCTCCTGGGCATGACCAAGCTGGAGGCCGATGAGCATTTGCGGCTGCGGAGCAAGCGCAAGCTGTCGTGAGGGCGCTGCTCCACAACGTCTGTCATTCCCCGCGAAGGCGGGGAATCCAGTACGCCGTGGCTTCTCCGTATCCTTCGCCGTCTCTGGAATACTGGATCGCCCGCCTTCGCGGGCGATGACACCGAGAGTGTGGTGACGGCTTGCCACAGAGTGACTAGCGCGCCTTATCCCGCCGACCGACGCCGCGGTGCCGGCCGCAGCTTTACCATTGTATCCGGCTGACTGAGCAGCCGGCCGTCCTCGGCGCGCAGTTCGAGCTTGCGCACCGGTAGGCCTTTTGCGCGATCGACCAGGATGGTCGTGATCTGCTCGGGATGATTGTCGAATTCCTCGCTCCATTGCCGCAGCGCGACCAGGATCGGGAAGAGGCCGCGGCCCTTCGGCGTCAGCACATATTCGTGGTAGGCGCTGCCGTCGGAGGCGGGGGCTGTTTCCAGAATGCCGTGGTCGACCATCGACCGCAGCCGCGCCGACAGGATGTTCTTGGCCATGCCGAGCTTGCTCTGAAACTCGCCGAAGCGGCGCACGCCGAACAGCGCCTCGCGAATGATCAGCAGCGACCACCAATCGCCAATCGCCTCCAGCGATCGTGCGATCGGGCAGGCATCACCCTCAAAACTCGTTCGCTTCACCATCGTGCTGGTCCTGTCGCATTCGCCCGGTCTTGGCGCCGATCACGCGGATGTGTGGTTGCATCATAAAACCATATGCCCTAGATGGCAACATAGTTTTATTATGCAACCACTGGAGACGAGCATGAGGCTGAAGAACAAGACGGCATTAATCACCGGCGGCAACAGCGGCATTGGCCTGGCAACGGCGAAGCTGTTCGTGGCCGAGGGCGCCAAGGTGATCGTCACCGGGCGCAACAAGGAGACGCTGGAGGCCGCGGCCAGGGAACTCGGCCCGAATGCGCTCGCGCTTGCGGCCGATGCGACCGACATTGCCGCGACCGAAGCTGCGATCAAGAAGGGCACCGACAAGTTCGGCAAGCTCGACATCGTGTTCGCCAATGCCGGCATCCCCGGCAACACGCCGCTCGGTTCGACGACGCATGAGGCTTTCGAAAAGGTGATCAGCACCAACCTCACCGGCGTATTCTTCACTGTTCAGTCCGCGCTGCTTTACCTCAACGACAACGCCTCGATCATCCTCAACGGCTCGGTGATCTCAGTGCTCGGCATTCCCGGCTATTCGGCCTATGGCGCGGCCAAGGCCGGCGTGCGGGCGATGGCGCGGATCATGGCCTCGGAACTGTCGCCGCGCGGCATCCGCGTCAACGTGGTCGCGCCCGGTGCGATCCGCACGCCGATTTGGGGCGCTGCGATTGCCACGCCCGAAGCCGAGAAGGCATTCGAGAAGCGCATCGGAATGTCGACACCGCTCGGGCGCATTGGCGAACCCGATCACATCTCGAAGACGGTGCTGTTCCTCGCCTCGGACGATGCCGCCCATATTCAGGGCCAGGAGATCTTCGTCGATGGCGGCGCGGCTGCGTCACCCGCCGGCGCGCCGATCTATCGCGGCTGATCAAATCAGTCTCAAACTGAATCGGCCGGCACTTACCGAAAATGGTTGCGCCGGCCGGTTCCCGCGTGTCGGGAGATGTATTTTCTGAAGCTTGCGTGACGCGTTGAACCTTTGCGTGCGCTGCCCAGACTTTTCTACGGGCAGGGGTCATAGGACTCATTTGAGGGAGCCCATCATGCCAAAAGCAGCACGCATTTTAGGTCCGATTTCAGACCCGCGTATTTACACTGAACGCTCCGCAGTTCCTGCCAAGCACCCCGACATGTCGGAGTTCATCGGGGTCGCCATCTTCTCCGGCATCGGCCTGCTCATGTCGCTCGTTGCCGTAATCCTGGGCATCCAGGGCTCCTGGTTTTAGCTTCGCAAACAATCTGCCGATCTGTCAGCCGCCGCAGCACCGCTCGCGGCTGACGTCGTCGGCGTAGCCTCAGGCCGCTTGCAGGCCCGTTGCGGCCTGGAGGGCCCCCGCAACCGCCTTTTCGCGATGTTCGGGCCCGAGATTGACGCCGTCGGCGGAGATGAATTCCAGGCTCGTGATCCCCATGAAGCCGAACACCCAACGCAAATAGGTTTCCAGATGTTCGCCGGCCGCGTACGGCGTCTCGGCGCCATAATGACCGCCGCGAGAAATCGCCACGATCACGCGCTTGTCGCCAACAAGGCCCTCCGGGCCGCTCGCGTCATATTTGAACGTCTTCCCCTTCACCAGCACGCGGTCGATCCAGGCCTTGAGCTGGCTCGGGATCGTGAAGTTGTACATGGGCGCGCCGATCACGACGATGTCGGCATCGAGGAACTCATTCAGGACGGTCTCGCTCGCGGCGAGGTCAGGTCCGAGCTCCGCAGGCGCGGGTGCGCCCTGGGCGGCGGCCAAGTGGGATCCGGACAAGTGCGCGAGCGGGGTCTCGGCCAGGTCGCGGTAGACGACCTCAAGCGAGGGCGTGGCCTGCCTGAGCCGGTCGACGATGGCGGCGGAAACCTGCCTGGAGACGGAGTGGGGGCCGAGAACGCTGGAGTCGATATGCAGGAGTTTCATTGGGGTCACCCATGGTATAGATTTGTAACCCGCACTACATGAGTGACTGTCAAAACCCCCGCAAGAACGCACTTTTTTGAGCCATGGGCACATCTTTGGAACCGACACACATCGATTTTCCTGCCGAACGGAAGCCCGATCCCAACCATTCCGACTGCCGCAACGTCGCCTCGATCCTTGCGCGGGTCGGCGACAAATGGAGCGTGTTCGTGATCATGATGCTCAGCGACGGGCCGAAGCGCTTCAATGAGCTGAAGCGAATGATCAACGGCATCTCGCAGCGGATGCTGACCCTGACGCTGCGCGGGCTGGAGCGCGACGGCCTCGTCACGCGCACGATTTTCCCGACCATTCCGCCGCGCGTTGATTATGAGTTGACCGATCTCGGCCACGGGCTGCAGCAGCCGGTGAAGGCGCTGGGCGAGTGGGCGATCGCGCACCAGGAGAAGATCGCGGCGGCGCGCACGCGGTTCGACGAGCGCAACAACGCCTAGATCAGCGACACCAGTCCGCCGCCGTGGTGTTCGAGCCGGCCGGCGAGCTCGAGCTCCAGCAGCACCATGCGCACGATCGCGGGCGAGGCGCCGGACAAGCGCACGAGATCGTCGATCGAGATGGGGGCGGGGCCGAGCAGGCCGGTGATCTGGTCGCGGTCGTGGCCTTGCGGATCGCTCTCGAACGGCTCGCTGTCGGGCTCGCTCGCGGGACTCATCAGCGGCCGCTCCACGATCGGCTGCACCGCATTGATGATGTCGGACGCTTCGGTGACGAGCGTTGCACCCTGCTTGATCAGATCATTGGTGCCGGCGGCGCGCGGATCGAGCGGCGAGCCGGGCACCGCGAACACTTCGCGGCCCTGTTCGGCGGCCATGCGCGCGGTGATCAGCGAGCCGGAGCGGTGTGCGGCTTCGACCACGACCACGCCGAGCGATGCGCCCGAGATCAGCCGGTTGCGGCGAGGGAAGTCGCGGGCGCGCGGCTCGTGGCCGAGCGGCATTTCCGAGATCGCAGCGCCCTGATGGTCGAGGATCGCGCTGAGCAGATCGCCATGCTCGGGCGGATAGATGCAGTCGTGGCCGCCGGCGAGCACCGCGATGGTGCCGCTCTCGACGCTGGCGCGATGCGCGGCCTGGTCGACGCCGCGGGCAAGCCCTGAGATGATGATGAAACCGGCCTCGCCAAGCTCCCGCGCGAGCTGGCCGGCGAATTTCAGGCCGGCCCCGGAGGCATTGCGCGAGCCGACGATCGCAATCATCGGCCGCATCAGCGTCGCTCTGTCGCCGCGTATGGCGAGCAAAGGTGGGGCATCGTCGAGCGTCGAAAGCCGCGCCGGATATCCCTCCTCGCCGGGCGCGAGCCAGGCGATGCCGAACTTTCGGCTTGCGGCGAGCTCGGCCTTCGCTTCATCCACGCTGCAGATACGCCCCGACCGCTGCGCGCCGCCGCGGCGGGCCAGATCCGGCAGCCGCTCCAGCGCCGCGCGGACGCTGCCGAAATGATCGACCAGCGAGCGGAAGGTGCGTGGCCCGACATTGTCCGAGCGGATCAGCCGCAGACGGTCGATCCGCTCTTGCTCGCTCAGCTCCACGTTCTTGTTGATGGCGTCCACGGTGTCTCCTTGTAGAGGCAGCATGGAACAACCTGAGGGCGTGAGCAAGCGTGGCATGCGCTTGCGCGGCCTTGTCGCAATGCTAAAAGCGATGCCAATAAGAAGGGTATTGCCATGATTTCACTCGCCGATCTCCAGCGCCGCATCGAAGCGGGCGAGCTTTCGCCCGAGCGCGCCATCGCCCAGTCGCATGCGGCGATCGAGGCCAAGGAGAAGGACGTCCATGCCTTCGTCCGCCACGACATCTCGGCGAAGGCGCAGGCCTCCGGTCCGCTGCGCGGCATCGCCGTCGGGATCAAGGACATCATCGATACCGCTGATATGCCGACCGAGATGGGCTCGGAGATCTATCGTGGCTGGCAGCCGCGCGCCGATGCGCCTGTCGTGATGATGTTGAAGCGGGCGGGCGCCACCATCATCGGCAAGACCACGACCACGGCGTTCGCATCGCGCGATCCGACGCCGACGCTCAATCCGCACAATCCCGGTCATACGCCTGGAGGTTCGTCGTCGGGCTCGGCGGCCGCCGTCGGCGCCGGCATGATCCCGCTGGCGCTGGGCACGCAGACCGGCGGCTCCGTGATCCGGCCTGCCGCTTATTGCGGCGCCGCCGCGATCAAGCCGTCGTTCCGGATGCTGCCGACGGTCGGCGTGAAATGCTATTCGTGGGCGCTCGACACGGTCGGCCTGTTCGGATCGCGCGCGGAAGATCTCGCGCGCGGACTTTTGGCGATGACCGGCCGCACCGAGTTCTCCGGCATTGTGCCGGCGAAAGCGCCGCGCATCGGCGTGGTCAGGCAGGAGTTTGCCGAGGCTGTTGAGCCGGCGGCGGAGGAGGGCTTGCAGGCCGCGATCAAGGCGGCCGAGAAGGCCGGGGCCAGCGTGCAGATCATCGATCTGCCCGAAGCGGTCAAGGAAGCCTGGCGCATCCATCCCATCATCCAGGATTTTGAGGCGCATCGCGCGCTCGCCTGGGAGTTTGACCAGCATCACGACGAGATCGCGCCGATGCTGCGCGCCAGCCTCGATGAGACCGTCGGGCTGACGCCGAAGGAATATGATGACGCGCGCCGCATCGCTCGCCGCGGCCGCCGCGAGCTCGGTGAGCTGTTCGAGGATTTCGACGTGCTGCTGACTTATTCCGCGCCCGGCACCGCGCCGGCCAAGGAGCTCGCCTCGACCGGCTCGCCCCGCTACAACCGGCTGTGGACGCTGATGGGCAATCCTTGCGTCAACGTGCCGGTGATGAAGGTCGGCGGCCTGCCTGTTGGCGTGCAGGTGATCGCGCGCTTCGGCAACGATCCCGGCGCGCTGGCAGCGGCGTGGTTTTTGGAGAATGCGCTGGCGAAATCAGGCTAGCGCGGGTTCGGCGGCGGGCAACGCGCGCTGGGTCGCGGCGCCAGTTGCGCCAAGCCAACGCTCGGCGGCCTCGCGGCCGCTTCGGTGCAGCAGGCGGATGAAGCCGCGGCCGAGATCGGTCGACGAGCGCTGCGCAAGTCCGTCAACAGAGTCTTCGGCCGCGATCTTGCAGAGCCGCAGCGCTGGCGCTGCGTGCGCCTGCGCCCATTCGATCGCTGCGATCTCGGCCTTGAGCGCGGCATTGGCCGCGATCTGGTCGAGACGGCGATCGATCGCGGCGAGCGTGATCGGTACATAGCTGTCGCGCGTCGGCGTGACCTGGACCAGGAGCAGATCGGCAGTCGTCGATTGCTGCGCAAGTTTCAGCAGCGGCGGATTGCCGCCGAAGCCGCCATCCCAATAGGCCTCGCCATCGATCTCGACGGCGCAATGAACGAGGGGCGGACAGGTCGAGGCGAGCGCGACATCCGCGGTGATGGCGTCGTTGGCGAAAATCTGCTGCTGGCCGTCGCGGATCCGGGTCGCCGCGATCAGCAGCTTCGGGCATTTCGCATCGCGCAAGGCGGCAAAATTGATGTCGCGCGAGAGCGCCTGGCGCAGCGGGTCGAGATCGAACGGATCGAACTGGCCGGAGCGCAGCGTCGGTCCGAAGGCGACCGAGCTTCCTGCCGGCGAGAAGCCGCCGACCAGCATCAGCGAGCGGAACGAGGCCTCGTGCATCAACCGGGTCCAGAACCGGTTCAGCCGGTTGCGCGCACCTTCGCGGCCGCCCTCGGCAAGGCCGCAGGCGAGGAGCAGCGCGTTGATGGCGCCGGCGCTGGCGCCGCTGATGGTGTCGAATTCGATGGATGGCTCTTCCAGGAGTCGCTCCAGCACGCCCCAGGTGAAGGCGGCAAAGGTGCCGCCGCCCTGCAGCGCCAGCGAGAGTTTCCGCGGAGGCCATTGCTGGGGGCGAGTCCGCGCAACGGGCGCGGCTGTCGTCACGACCGGCGCGGGCGCTTGCACGATGGTAGCGGGCGGTGGCGCCGGCGGAACGGGAGCGGGTTTTGGCGCGGGAGGCGGTGTAGGCGCGTCAGACCAGATATTGGTCGTTAGCAGCAGGCGGCTCGCCGCAGTGCTCTGCGAGCTACCGTCCTCATGCATGCCGTCAATCTTCTCGCTCATTCTGAGCAACCGCGTAACGCCATATCCACTGTCAGGATGACAGGCATGGAACCTGACCGCCACTAGCTCCCGCGTGTAGCGTGAGAGTTTCGAACAGGATTTGGCATATAATGCGGAAGAGGCGAGGCGGTATCCGTAGTTTTTCCGATCTTGGATTCGAAAGCGCTGTTTAGGCCTTCTCGCCGATGCGGCCTTCTTTTCCTGATTGCAGCCGCTTGATGTTCTCGCGGTGCATGTAGAACAGCAGCAGCGTCAGCACGACTGACAGCGAGGCCAGGGCGAGGTGGCCGAACCACCACAGAAACAGCGGTGTGATGAAGGCCGCCACCAGCGCCGAGAGCGAGGAGTAGCGGGTGGTGAAGGCTGTCGCGAGCCAGATCAGGCAGAATACCAGCGCCGCCGGCCAGAACAGGCCGAGCAGGATGCCGATATAGACGGCGACGCCCTTACCGCCCTTGAACTTGAGCCAGACCGGGAAGAGGTGGCCGAGAAAGGCGCCGAGACCTGCCAGCATCGCGGCATTGGGGCCGGCGATATAGCCTGAGATCACCACCGCCGCGGTGCCCTTGAGCGCGTCGAGCAGCAGGGTCGCCGCGGCGAGGCCCTTGCGGCCGGTGCGCAGCACATTGGTGGCGCCGATATTGCCGGAGCCGATCGAGCGCAGATCCTGCGTGCCGGCAAGCCTGGTCAGGATCAGCCCGAACGGAATCGAGCCGAGGAGGTAGCCGATGATGAAGGCCACCGGCAGGAATGCATCAAGCCCCATGGCGGCCTCTCCATGGCTGACATAACCAGCGCCCATTAGACATGCTCGTAAACCGTTCGTCCGCCGACGATGGTCCTGACCGCGCGGCCTGTAAAGCGGGCTTCGTCGAACGGGGTGTTCTTGCAGGGCGATTTCAGGTCGGCGGGATCGACCACCCAGGGGACATCGGGGTCGATCACCACGACATCGGCCGGGCTGCCCACGCGCAGGGTTCCGCCCGGAAGGCCAAGCAGTTCGGCCGGTCGCGTCGACATCGCCCGGATCAGCGTCTTGAGGTCGAGCTCCTCATTGTGGACCAGCCGCAGGCCCGCCGGCAGCATGGTCTCGAGCCCGATGGCGCCGGGAGCGGCTTCCGCGAACGGCAGGCGCTTGACCTCGACGTCCTGCGGATTGTGGTCGGACATGATGACGTCGACGAGGCCGGAGGCCACCGCCTCCACCAGGGCGCGGCGGTCGTCCTCCGTGCGCAGCGGCGGCGACAGTTTCAGGAAGGAGCGGTAGGGGCCGATGTCGTTCTCGTTCAGCGCAAGATGATTGATCGAGACCGAGGCGCTGACGGCAAGGCCGGCGTCGCGGGCGCGCTTCAGGATCTCGAGCGAGTCGATGCAGGACAGCGAGGCCGCGTGATAGCGGCCGCCGGTCAGCGCAACGAGGCGCATGTCGCGTTCGAGGATGACGGCCTCGGCGGCCTTCGGGATGCCCATCAGGCCGAGGCGCGAGGCGAACTCGCCTTCGTTCATCACGCCTTCGCCGACCAGGTCCGGGTCTTCGGTGTGATGCACGATCAGCGCGTCGAAATCGCGGGCGTAGGTCAGCGCGCGCCGCATCACCTGCGAATTGGTGACGCTGCGGTCGCCATCGCTGAAGGCGATGGCGCCGGCGGCCTTGAGCAGGCCGAACTCGGTCATCTCCTCGCCGCGCATGCCCTTGGTCAGCGCCGCCATCGGCTGGATGTTGACGATGGCGGTGTCGCGGGCGCGGCGCATCACGAAGTCGACGGTCGCGGAATTGTCGATGACGGGCGATGTATCCGGCTGGCAGATGATGGTGGTGATGCCGCCGGTCGCGGCCGCCTGGCTGGCGCTCGCAAAGGTCTCGCGATGGCTGAAACCGGGCTCGCCGACAAAGGCGCGCATGTCGATCAGGCCCGGCGCCACGATCTTGCCGGAGCAGTTGATGACGTCGGTCCCCTCGGGGACGCCGGCCGCCCCAATGCCGCGGCGGGTCTCGCGGATGATGCCGTCGGCAATCAGGACGTCGCCGGGGCCGTCGAAATCCCTGGAGGGATCGACGACGCGGGCGTTGGCGAGCAGGATCGGGCGGCGGTCGATCAGCATGGGCATCACGCGTTCGGCAGGTTACGGGCGAGTGCTTCCAGCACCGCCATGCGCACGGCAACCCCCATCTCCACCTGTTCGCGGATCAGGGATTGCGCGCCGTCGGCAACCGCGGTGTCGATCTCGACGCCGCGGTTCATGGGACCGGGATGCATCACCAGAGCATCGGGCTTGGCGTAGGCGAGCTTCTTCTGGTCGAGCCCGAAATAATGGAAATATTCCGATGTCGACGGCACGAAGGAGCCGTTCATGCGCTCGCGCTGCAGCCGCAGCATCATCACAATATCGGCGCCGTTGAGGCCCTCGCGCATGTCGCGCGCGACCTCGACGCCCATCCGCTCGATACCGGGCGGCAGCAGCGTGGAGGGGCCGACGACGCGGACACGGGCGCCCATGGTGTTGAGCAGGATGATATTGGAACGCGCCACGCGCGAATGCAGCACGTCGCCGCAGATCGCGACCACGAGGCCCTCGATCCGGCCCTTATTGCGGCGGATGGTGAGCGCATCGAGCAGCGCCTGGGTCGGGTGTTCATGCGCACCGTCGCCGGCATTGATCACGGAACCGTCGACCTTGCGCGCCAACAGTTCCACCGCGCCGGAGGCGTGATGGCGCACCACCAGGATGTCGGGGTGCATGGCGTTGAGCGTCATCGCGGTGTCGACCAGCGTCTCGCCCTTCTTGATGGACGAGGAGGACACCGACATGTTCATGACGTCGGCACCTAAGCGCTTGCCCGCGAGCTCGAACGAGGATTGGGTCCGGGTCGAGGCTTCAAAGAAGAGGTTCACCTGCGTCCGTCCACGCAGGACGGTGCGCTTCTTGTCAACCTGGCGGTTGAGCTCGACATATTCTTCCGACAGGTCGAGGAGGCCGGTAATGTCGGCCGCGGAAAGGCCCTCGATGCCCAGCAAATGCCGGTGGCCGAGGACGAAGGTCGATTTCGATGTCATTAAAGCGAGAGCTATAGGCGCGGATGCCTGATGGAGCAAGGGCCAATGCCGGGGCGGGGAGTTATCCCCTGATCAGTCGATTTGGCTGCTGTGGCGTGCCCTGTCTCCAAGGTCTCCGTCATGCCCGGGCTTGTCCCGGGCATTCACGATCTTCTATCGCATTTGACGCAAAAAGAACGTGGATGGCCGGGATAAACCCGGCCATGACGATCGGGAGACATCACGTGAAAGCAATAGTTGCTGCGGTCGCGGCAATCACGTTTGTCACATCCGCCCACGCCCAGTCGCTCCCCGGCGGCTTCGTCTATCTGCGGGATATCGATCCCAGCATCATCCAGGACATCCGCTACGCCACGCCGAACAATTTCGTCGGCCGTCCGCTCGCCGGCTATGGTGCCGGCGAATGCGTGGTGAAGCGCGAAGTCGGCCTGCGGCTGAAAGCGGTCCAGCAGGAACTTGCGACGCAGAATTTGTCGCTGAAAATGTTCGACTGCTACCGGCCGGCGCGGGCCTCGCTCGACATGGTGAGATGGTCGCAGAACGGCCGCGAGACCGCGGCCGATCGGCGTTACAATCCGAAGATTCCCAAGACCGAGCTGTTCCGCCTCGGCTATATCGCGAGCCGCTCGCAGCATTCCACGGGCGCCGCGCTCGATCTCACGCTGGTCGATCTCAAGGCCGACAATTCCGCCAGGATCGATCCGTCAAGGTCCTACGCTGATTGCACGGCGCCGGTCGCGGCGCGGCTGCCGGAAGGCAGCGTCGACATGGGCACCGGTTATGACTGCACCGATGAGAAAGGGCATACCGCAGCACCGTCGATCACGCCGGATCAGCGCGCCTGGCGCAGGCGGCTGGTGGCTGCGATGGCGAGGCAAGGCTTTGTGAACTATTCGAAGGAGTGGTGGCATTTTTCCCTGCCGGGGGCGGGCGGAGCGGCCTATGATTTCCCGATCCAGCCGCGGCGGACCTGATTCCGGCCCGAGACACGCCATGACCCAGCCTGTATTCGCGACCCACGAGGTCTTCAACCAGTCGCCGCCATTCGAGGACGTGAATCTGTTCACGGTCGATCAGCCGCTGGTCGAGTCCGTGAAGGCCAATGGCGGCGCCGCCGCGGAACGGGAGCTGTCCGAATTCGGCAGGCATTGGGGCTCGGCGGCGATGGCCGATCGCGGCCGCGTCGCGAACGAGAACACGCCCAAGCTCCGCACCTTCGATGCCAAGGGCAACCGTCGCGACCAGGTCGAGTTTCATCCTGGATATCACGAACTGATGGCGCACAGCGCGCATGCCGGCGTGCACAATTCGACCTGGACCGCGGACGGCAGGCCTGCGGGCGACGCGGCCGAAGTCATTCGCGCCGCGAAATTCTACATGGCCGCGCAGGTCGAGACCGGGCATCTCTGCCCGATCACGATGACGCGCGCCTCGGTCGCCGCGCTGGCGATGCAGCCGGATCTGCTCGGCAAGGTGATGCCGGTGCTGTCGACGAGAAGCTATGATCCGAGCTTTGCGCCGTGGTGGGACAAGCGCGGCATGACGCTCGGCATGGGCATGACCGAGAAGCAGGGCGGCACCGACGTGCGCGCCAACATGACGCGCGCGGTGCGCGACGGCAGCGCCTATCGCATCACCGGCCACAAATGGTTCATGTCGGCGCCGATGTGCGATGCGTTCCTGGTGCTGGCGCAGGCCGAGCAGGGGCTGACCTGCTTCTTCATGCCGCGCTTCGCGCCGGACGGATCGGTCAACGCAATCCAGTTCCAGCGGCTCAAGGACAAGCTCGGCAACCGTTCGAACGCATCGTCCGAGGTCGAGTTCGTCGGCGCCTATGCCGAACGCGTCGGCGAAGAGGGCAAGGGCATCCGCACCATCATCCAGATGGTGCAGCTGACGCGGCAGGATTGCGCGATCGCCTCAAGCGGCCTGATGCGCTCGGGGCTCGCGCATGCGCTGCATCACGCCCGTCACCGCAGCGTGTTCCAAAAGCATCTCGCCGATCAGCCCTTGATGCAGGCCGTGCTGTCGGACATGGCGCTGCATGTGGAGGCGAGCACGGCGCTGGTGATGCGGCTCTGCCGCGCCTTCGATCGCACGCCGCATGATGCTGCGGAGGCCGCCTATATGCGGCTGCTGACGCCCGCGATCAAATACTGGACCTGCAAGAGCGCGCCGTCATTCCTTTACGAGGCGATGGAGTGCCTGGGCGGCAACGGCTATGTCGAGGACGGCATTTTGGCGCGCCACTACCGCGAAGCGCCGGTCAATGCGATCTGGGAAGGTTCTGGCAACGTGATGTGCCTCGACGTGCTCCGCGCGCTCTCGCGCGAGGGCGAGGCGGCGGTGGCGGTGCTGCAGGCTCTCGGGGCCGAGACGAAAGGCCTGCCCGGGGCAGGCGAGGCCGTCGCCTTCATCGGCAAAACCTTCCGCCGCACCGATAGTGAAGGCGTTGCGCGGCTCGCGGTCGAGAAATTGGCGCTGCTGGCCGCGGCAGCCGCGCTCAACGGCGTGTCACCTCGTAACGCCGAACTGTTCGCCGCAACGCGCCTCGCGGACAATCACGCCAGCATGTACGGCGCAGTCGAGCTCGACAGCGGCGACGTGCGTATGCTGCTGGGGCGTGCGCTGCCGTGAGTAGCACTTACTCTCACGACTCGTCATGCCCGGGCTTGTCCCGGGCATCCACGTTTTTAGTCCGGCGCCCGAAGACGTGGATGGCCGGGACAAGCCCGGCCATGACGGCGTCTCGATAACCTGTAGCCTTAACGAAAGTCTCGCTGATGGACTCCCTCAATCCCGACCATCCGCCGCTGACCGAGACGCCGGCGCAGCCGCGCGTCTGGAAATTCTGGGGCACGGCATTGTGGGGTTTCATGCTCCTTGTCGCGATGTTCGTCGGACAGATCGGCGCGGTTGTGTTGCTCGTGGTGAGTCGCGGTCTGTCGCTCGACCTCGCATCGATGCAGCTCGTCGGCGCTGAGCCTCAGGCGCTCGCACTGTCGGTCATCACCGGGCTGCCCGCGACGCTTCTCGTGGCGTGGCTTGCCATTCGCATCAGGAAGGCATCTTTTGTCGATTATCTCGCACTGCATTGGCCGTCATGGCGGCAAATCCTGCTGGGTGCGGTCGGTCTCGTCCTGATCGTGCTCGCATGGGAGATTGTCTCGCGTTCGCTGGGCCGCGAGGCGACGCCTGGCTTCATGACCGATCTCCTCAAATCCGGTCGCGACAAGGGCGGCGCGGTGCTGCTTCTGTTCGCCTTCAGCGTAGCCGCGCCGATGTCGGAAGAGGTGCTTGCGCGCGGCTTCCTCTATCGCGGCTGGTCGGAGAGCTTTCTGCGTGTGCCCGGCGCGATCGTGCTGTCGTCACTGGTGTGGACGGTGGTGCACATCCAGTACGATCTCTACTTCCTTGCCGAGGTTTTCTCGATCGGCCTGTGGTTCGGCTATATGCGCTATCGCGCGGGCTCGCTGTGGCTCACCATCGTGCTGCACGGACTGAACAACATGACCGCGGTGGTGCTGACGACGTGGCTGGGGGGCTAGCTCAGCGCTCGCAATGACGGTGTCGAGAGAGATGCGCTCCACTAACGGCGTGTTCTACGCCACCAGCGCGATCGCGATCGGCATCGTGATTGCCGCCAGGATCGTCTGCAGCGTGATAATCTGCGCCAGCAATGGCGCATCGCCGCCCATCTGGCGAGCCAGCACATAGGCGCTCGGCGAGGTCGGCACCGCTGCGCAGATCGCGACGATCGCGAGGTTGGTGCCTGTCAGCCCGAACCAGGCGGCAAGCGCCAGCGCAAGCACCGGCATCAGCACCAGTTTGAACGCCACGCCGATCGTCGCCCCCAGGCTCGGACGGAGCAGGCCCTTGAGCTGGAGGCCGGCACCGGTGACGAGCAGGCCGATGGCGAGCGAGGAGCGGCCGAGCGCGTCGGCGACCTCGTGCCAGATCTTTGGCAGCGGCAAATGGACGACATTGATGACGATGCCGATGGCGCAGGCCCAGATCAGGGGATTGCGGATCACGGTCATGGCGATGGCACGCGCGGATTGCTTCTCGGGCGAGGCGTAATGCGCGAGCACGGCGACGCTGAACACGTTGACCAGCGGGATGATCGCGACCATCGCGACCGAGGCCAGCGCGAGCCCGACCTCGCCGTACAGATTGGCGGAGACGGACAGCGCCACATAGGTCTGCCAGCGCGTCGCGCCCTGGAAGATCGAGGTGAAGGCGGGACCGTTGATGTCGAGCCGCGACAGGGCCGGGCGCAGCGCGAGGCACAGCAGCGACATCGCCAGCGCCGAGAGCAGCAGCGCGCCGCCGACGCCGGCGACCGGAACTTTTGAGAGATCGGCCTTCACCAGCGTCTGGATCAGCAGCATCGGGAACAGCACGAAATAGGTCAGCCGCTCCAATCCGTGCCATTGCGTGTCGAGGCGCATCAGGCTGTGCCTGAGCACCACGCCGAGCACAATGAGGATGAAGACCGGCAGCAGGGCCGCGACCACGACGGCCATGAATCAGCCATTTCCCGATGCTGCGCGAAGATTGGCGAGCCGGTCGAGCGCGCCCTGGAGGATGAAGATGGCGGCGTGCTCGTCGATCACCTCGGCGCGCTTGGCGCGGCTGACATCCATGCCGATCAGCTCGCGCTCGACCGCGGCGGTCGACAGGCGCTCGTCCCAGAGGCCGATGGGCAGTGGGGTCAGATTGGCCAGATTGCGGGCAAACGCCCGTGTCGACTGTGCCCGCGGGCCCTCGCTGCCGTCCATGTTGATGGGCAGGCCGAGCACGAAGCCGACCACCTTGCGCTCGGTGGCGATGGCGAGGAGGCGGGCGGCATCCTGCTTGAACTGCTTGCGCTGGATGGTCTCGACGCCGGTCGCCAGCCGGCGGTCCGGATTGGACACGGCAACGCCGATGGTCTTGGTGCCGAGGTCAAGACCGACAAGTGCGCCGCGTTCGGGCCAGTGGGTTGCAGCATCGACGAGGGGCAGGATAAGAGCGGGCATGAACTAGCGCATATCATGCCGCGATGGTTTCGTCGTCCTGCTTCAGGCAGGCGGCAAACCCGACAAGCGCGCTGGTTTGATGGCCGGCACGGCGCTGGATGAACAGCGTCTCGACGCGCGCATGCGACGGGCCCAGCGCGTGCATGGTCACGCTGCCGGTCATGGCGCTCCGTTCGATCACCGCGCGCGGCAGCAGCGTGACGCCCATATCGGCGGCGACGCAGCCGATCATGCCGTCCAGCGTGCCGAGCTCGAAGCGCGCCGCCGAGGGCCAGCCGAACTCGACAAAGATCTGCTCGAGGCGCTGGCGGTAGGTGCAGCCGGTGCGGAACACGAGCGCGGTCGGGCCCGACTCGGTCGTAGCCGCGCGCAGCTCGGCGAGCGAGCCCCAGCGCCGTGCGCTGACCAGCACCAGCTCTTCGCGGAATGCGCTTGTCACGGTGAGGTCGTCATGCGCGATCGGGCCGGCGACGAAGGCGCCGTCAAGCGTGCCTTCGAGTACACCGGCAACGAGATCGGCAGTCGGCGATGTGCGCAAGGACAGGCGCACGGCGGGAAAGCGGCGGTGGAAATCGGCCAGCAACGGCGCCAGGCGCACCGCAGCCGTGGTCTCCATCGAGCCGATCGACAACGGTCCCTTCGGCTCGCCATCGTCGCGCGCCGCGAGCAGGGCTTCGCGCGACAGCGCGGCCATCCGCTGGGCGTAGGGAAGGAGGCGCTTGCCGGCGCCGGTCAGCGCCATGCCGCGGCTATGGCGTTCGAACAATGGCGTGCCGATCTCGGCCTCCAAGGCCTTGATGCGCTGGGTGACATTGGATTGCACCGTGTTGAGCTCTTCGGCGGCGCGGGTGATGCCGCCGGTGCGGGCGACTGCGGCAAAGGTCTTGATGTCGCTCAGTTCCATGGCGTCGTTCCGCTTTTGTGATGGCAGCGTTCGCAACAATTCATTTTTCGAGAATGCTAGACGCGCCTAGTCTCCGTGTCCAGATCGGGGAGAGGCCATGCCCATTGCGACGCCGCTGACGCGGCTGCTGGAGATCAAGCATCCCGTCCTGCTGGCTCCGATGGACGTCATCGCAGGTAGCCGTCTGGTGACGGCTGTTAGCTCCGCCGGCGGTTTCGGCATTCTCGGCGGCGGCTATGGCGAGAAGGCGTGGCTGGAGCAGGAGACTGCGGAGCTCGCCGAGTTGCGTGCGCCGTTCGGGATCGGCTTCATTACATGGAGCCTCGCCAAGCGGCCCGAGCTGCTCGACATCGCGCTCGCCGCAAAGCCGACCGCGATCATGTTGTCGTTCGGCGACCCCGTGCCGTTCGCGCCGCGGATCAGATCCGCCGGCGCGCGGCTGATCTGCCAGGTGCAGGACGAGACGATGGCGCGGCAGGCGCTCGATGCCGGCGCCGATATTGTGATCGCGCAGGGGACAGAGGCGGGCGGCCACGGCGCCTCACGCACCACCGTCGATCTCGTGCCCGCCATCGTCGACCTCGCAGCGGGCCGTGTGCCTGTGGTGGCGGCCGGCGGCATCGCCGACGGCCGCGGTCTCGCCGCCATGATGATGCTGGGCGCAAGTGGCGTGCTGCTCGGCACGCGCTTCTATGCGAGCCGTGAGGCCGACGGCGCCGAAGAGGCCAAGCGGCGCATCTGCGCGGCGAGCAGCGGCTCGACCGTGCGCGGCATCATCTTCGATCTCTCGCGCAACAATGTCTGGCCGGCGCCGTTCACGGGACGGTGTTTGGTCAATGACCACGCCCGCCGCTGGGTCGGCCGCGAGGTCGAGCTGATGCAGAATGTCGCCGCAGCTTCGGCAGAGTATGCGGCGGCGAAAGCCGCGGGCAATTTCGACGTCGCTGCCGTGATCGCGGGCGAGGCGGTCGGCCTGATCCATGATATTCCGCCGGCGGCCGAGATCGTCGAGCGGATTTCGTCCGAGGCCGAGCAGCTTTTGGCCGGCCGACGCAACTCGATCGCATCGTTCGCCTGAACCAAGAGAGACATGCCATGTGGCCTGACCGTCGACTGATCGATCTGTTCAAGACCGAATTCCCGATCGTGCTGGCGCCGATGGCCGGTGTGATGGATGCCGAGTTGGTGATCGCGGCCGCGCAAGGTGGCGCGCTCGGTTCGCTGCCTTGCGCGATGCTGTCGGCGGAGCAAGCGCGTGAGCAGGTTGGTCTCATTCGCCAGCGCGTCAAGGCGCCGGTGAACATGAACTTCTTCTGCCACAACCCGGTCGATCTCACGGGCGAGGCCGAAGCGCGGTGGAAGCAGCGGCTTGCGGGATATTACACCGAGCATGGTCTCGATCCGTCAGCGCCGATCAACGCGGCGAACCGCGCACCGTTCGATGACGCCTTCTGCAAAGTCGTCGAGGAGCTGAAGCCGGAGGTCGTCAGCTTTCATTTCGGCCTGCCGGAGCCGGCGCTGCTCAAGCGCGTGAAGTCGGCCGGCTGCCTCGTCATAGCTTCTGCCACGACGGTGAAGGAAGCGGTCTGGCTCGAACAGCGCGGCGTCGATGCCATCATTGCGCAGGGCGCCGAGGCCGGCGGCCATCGCGGCATGTTCCTGACGGACAAGATCGCCGAGCAGCCCGGCACGTTTGCGCTGGTGCCGCAGGTCGTCGATGCCGTGAAGGTGCCGGTGATCGCCTGTGGTGGCATCGCTGACGGGCGTGGCATCGCCGCGGCCTTCGCGCTCGGCGCCGCCGGCGTGCAGATCGGCAGCGCGTATCTGCGGTGCCCAGAATCCAAGGTCACGCCGGGAGGGCGCAAGGCGCTCGCCGAGGCGGGTGACGATTCCACCGTGATCACGAATGTCATGACCGGGCGTCCGGCGCGCGGGGTCCAGAATCGCCTGATGCGCGAAGCCGGGCCGATCTCACCCGACGCGCCGCCGTTTCCCCATGCGGCGACCGCGCTGGGGCCGTTGAAGGCGGCGGCCGAAAAGCAGGGCAGGGTGGATTTCACCAATCTCTGGGCCGGACAGGCGATTGCGCTCGGCCGTGAGGTCCCGGCAGCCGAATTGACCCGGGATCTCGCCAAATCGGCGTTCGCCCGCATGAAAGCGCTGGCTGGATAGGGGAAAGGCGCCGGTTGCGGCGCAAAACCGGCCTCTGCTATACGGCACATAGGTTTTGCCGTGAGAGGCCTTATATAATGTCCGTCGACGCCACCACCGTCCGCCGCATCGCGCATCTGGCGCGCATTGCGGTTTCCGAGGACGAGGTTCCGCATCTGCAAGGCGAGCTCAACGCCATGCTCGCCTTTGTCGAGCAGCTCTCGGAGGTCAATGTCGAGGGCGTGGAGCCGATGACCTCGGTCACCCCGATGCAGATGAAGAAGCGGCAGGACGTGGTCAATGACGGCGGGATCGCCGACGATATCGTTGCCAACGCGCCGGCGACCGAGGGGCACTTCTTTCTGGTGCCGAAGGTCGTCGAGTAACTTGCATAGCGTTTTCGAGCGAAGTGGATACCGGTTCGCGTAAAGAAAACGCGTCAAACTAAAGAGTCTTAGGACGTGCTCCGATGTGTCTGCTTTGCGACGATGAGAAGGCCTATCAGGCCTACATGAATTACCTCGACAAGATGGAACGGCAGGGCAAGGCTGCCGATCCCAATGTCGCCGTCAATGAAGTGCTCGACGAGCTCCAGGCCGCCGCGAATGCGGCCGCCAAAAAAGACGACCCGGCCAACGACAAGACCCTGTCTCCGTTCTTCTGCAGCCCGATCAATAAATGACCGATTTGACATCGCTGACGCTCGCCGAGGCCCGCAAGGGTCTCGCCGACAAGACGTTCACGTCGCTCGAGCTGACCGACGCGCATCTTTCCGCGATCGAGCAAGCGCGCCTGCTCAATGCCTATGTTCTGGAGACGCCGGACCAGGCGCGCGCGATGGCTCGCGAGGCGGATGCCAAGCTCGCCAAGGGCGAGGCGGGCCCGCTCGCCGGCATCCCGCTCGGCATCAAGGATCTGTTCGCGACCAAGGGCGTGCGCACCACGGCCTGCTCGAAAATCCTCGGCAATTTCGTGCCGACCTATGAGTCCACGGTGACCTCGCAGCTCTGGCGCGACGGCGCCGTGATGCTTGGCAAGCTCAACAATGACGAGTTCGCGATGGGCTCGGCCAACGAAACCTCGTGCTTCGGCCCCGTCGGCAATCCCTGGCGGCGCGAAGGCAGCAACACCACGCTGGTGCCGGGCGGCTCGTCCGGCGGCTCGGCCTCGGCGGTCGCCGCGCTACTCTGCATGGGCGCGACCGCGACCGACACCGGCGGCTCGATCCGCCAGCCGGCGGCGTTCACCGCCACCGTCGGCATCAAGCCGACTTATGGCCGCTGCTCGCGCTGGGGCATCGTCGCCTTTGCCTCCTCTCTCGACCAGGCGGGTCCGATCGCGCGCAGCGTGCGCGATGCCGCGATGCTGCTGCGCTCGATGGCCGGCCACGATCCGAAGGATACCACCTCGGCCGACATTGCCGTGCCGGACTACGAGGCGGCGATCGGCAAGTCCGTGAAGGGCATGAAGATCGGCATCCCCAAGGAATATCGCCTCGACGGCATGCCGGCCGAGATCGAGAAGCTATGGAGCGAGGGCGCCGCCTGGCTCAGGAGCGCCGGCGCCGAGCTGGTCGAGGTGTCGCTGCCGCACACGAAATACGCGCTGCCGGCCTATTACATCGTGGCGCCGGCGGAGGCCTCGTCCAACCTCGCGCGCTATGACGGCGTCCGCTATGGCCTGCGCGAGTCGGCTAAGAATATCATCGAGCTCTATGAGAACACCCGCGCCAGCGGCTTTGGCGCGGAGGTGCGCCGCCGCGTCATGATCGGCACCTATGTGCTTTCGGCCGGTTATTACGACGCCTATTATTTGCGGGCCCAGAAGGTGCGCACGTTGATCAAGAAGGATTTTGAGGATTGCTTCGCCAAGGGCGTGGACGCGATCCTCACCCCGGCGACGCCGTCGGCGGCCTTCGGCATTGGCGAGAAGGGCGGTGCCGATCCGGTCGAGATGTATCTCAACGACATCTTCACGGTGACCGTGAACATGGCGGGCCTGCCTGGTATCGCCGTGCCATCAGGCAAGGACGCACAGGGCCTGCCGCTCGGGCTTCAGCTGATCGGCCGCCCTTTCGAGGAGGAGACGCTGTTCTCGCTCGGCGAAGTGATCGAGCAGGCTGCCGGCCGCTTCACACCCGCGAGGTGGTGGTGAATGTCGCTGATTTCATCGCGAGCCTCGACGGCGCGGCACCCGCGCCTGAGCTGAACGCGCCGCTTAGGGGTCTCTGGTGGGCTGCGAAGGGCGACTGGGACCAGGCGCACAAGATCGTTCAGGACGATAACAGCCGCGACGCCGCCTGGGTGCACGCTTATCTGCACCGCGTCGAAGGTGACCTTGGTAACGCCGGCTACTGGTATCGCCAGGCGGGCCAGGTCACGGCAAAGGATTCATTGGAAGCAGAGTGGCAGCGGATCGCTGCCGCGCTGCTCGGGAGCAAGACATGAGCACGGCCACGCACAAGCTTCTCAAAGGCGCCACCGGTGACTGGGAGGTTGTCATCGGCATGGAGATCCATGCCCAGGTGACGTCGAACTCGAAGCTGTTCTCGGGTGCCTCGACCGCGTTCGGTGGCGAGCCGAACACGCAGGTGTCGCTGGTCGACGCGGCGATGCCGGGCATGCTCCCCGTCATCAACGAGGAATGCGTCAGGCAGGCTGTCCGGACCGGTCTTGGGCTGAATGCGACAATCAATCTTCGCTCGGTGTTCGACCGCAAGAACTATTTCTATCCCGATCTGCCGCAGGGCTATCAGATCAGCCAGTACAAGTCGCCGATCGTCGGCGAGGGCGAGGTGCTGCTCGAGCTCGAGGGCGGCAGGACCGCCACCGTCGGCATCGAGCGGCTGCATCTGGAGCAGGACCCGGCAAAGATGCTGCACGACAAATTGCCGTCGCAGTCCCTGATCGATCTCAATCGCTGCGGTGTGGCGCTGATGGAAATTGTCTCCAAGCCCGACATCCGCGATGCCGAGCAGGCCAAGGCCTATGTGACCAAGCTGCGTTCGATCCTGCGCTATCTCGGCACCTGCGATGGCGACATGGAGAAGGGGTCTCTGCGTGCCGACGTCAACGTCTCCGTGCGCAAGCCCGGCGGGCCGCTCGGCACCCGCTGCGAGATCAAGAACCTGAACTCGATCAACTTCATCGGCCAGGCGATCGAGTACGAGGCGCGGCGCCAGATCGAGATCATCGAGGATGGCGGCAAGATCGACCAGGAGACGCGCCTGTTCGACGCCAGCAAGGGCGAGACGCGCTCGCTGCGCTCCAAGGAGGAGGCGCATGACTACCGCTATTTCCCCGATCCGGATCTGCTGCCGCTCGAGTTCTCGCAAAGCTTCGTCGACGAGCTGAAAGCAAAGCTGCCGGAGCTGCCGGACCAGAAGAAGGCGCGCTTTGTCGCAGACTTCGGCCTGTCGGCCTATGATGCGAGCGTGCTGGTCGCCGAACGCGAGAGCGCGGTGTTCTATGAGTCCGTGCTGGACAAGCTCGCCAACCGCACCCGCGACGGCAAGATGGCGGCGAACTGGGTGATCAACGAGCTGTTCGGCCGTCTCAACAAGGAAGGCCGGGATATTACGGACTCTCCTGTTAACGCCGAGCAGCTCGCCGCCATCATCGACCTGATCGGCGAGGGCACGATCTCGGGCAAGATCGCCAAGGATCTGTTCGAGATCGTCTGGCAGGAGGGCGGCGACCCGCGCGCGCTGGTCGAAAGCCGCGGCATGAAGCAGGTGACGGATCTTTCGGCGATCGAAAAGGTTGTCGACGACATCATCGCAGCCAATCCCGACAAGGCCGCGCAGGTGAAGGATAAGCCGCAGTCGCTCGGCTGGTTCGTCGGCCAGGTGATGAAGTCTTCAGGCGGCAAGGCCAACCCGCAGGCGGTCAACGAGCTGCTCAAGTCCAAGCTCGGCATCTAGCGTCGCGCGTTCGGGCGAGGTGACGACACGCTTCGTCACCTCGCATCAGCCTCGCGATGCGACGCACGCAAGCGTCGTCGATAGCGTTATCATCCCATCCGAGCGTGACGCGGCGAGGCGAATCGCAGCTCGCGCGATTCGCTCAAAACGGCGACTTGCACACGCTCAGACGAGCGCTTCCGCCGTTAAGCATGAAAATAATTTCGTTGCCAAAAATCGCGACTCAGAGTCCGCGACTCCGCCTCGCGAGGCGACCGCTCGCATAGTCGCGCGCTTCATCGCATCGATCGCGCGCGATGCGCGCGTGCAGAATCATACTTGCTGCATAGTGTTTTCATGCAATCGCATTGCACGACCGCGTCGGTACAGCGCGACGCATTTGCGATCGCGAACGCGTGTCTCCCCTGACCGGCAAATCAAGCGCGGCTGGCCCACGCGCGCGGCGTCGTCAACACTTCCTTAAGTGAGAAGATGTTTTTTTCGTCGTGTTGGTGTATTCGGGGTGAGTGCATTCGATCCCCGAATGCGCACAGCGATTAAAGCCATCTCACACATCGGAGGGCAACATGGCCAAGAAAGCGAAGAAGGCGAAGAAGGCGAAGAGCGCAGTGAAGAAGACTGCGAAGAAGACCCGCAAGGTCGCGAAGAAGAAGAAGTAACTTCGACTTCTGAAGTTGCCGGCTCCTGGTAGCCGGCACGTCATCAGCGCCTCCTAGAGGTTCTGGTCGACGAAAGAGGGTGTCGGCGAGACATCAGGTCAACGGTCGGATCGTTCGACTTTACGGTCCGGCAGAAGAAACAGAGTTTTCTTCGTTCGGTGCGGTCTCCCTCAAAAGGGCTCCGCAATTCCACAAGCGGCCTTCGGGCTCATTTGGAATCTGGTCCTGACGTGTTCGCCGACGCCCTCGTTCCCTGAGGCCGGGGTATTGCCGGCAATCCCTTTCCCCACATTGTTGATCTGACCGCGAGGCGTGCGCGCGCGGCCGTGGCCACTCTGCCCTGGATTTATCTGAGGCAAGCAAGAGCCGCGGCACGATTGCACGCTGTTCTCGCGGCGCTTCCCCATTCTCGGTGTCATCGCCGGCTCCAACCGGGCGATCCAGTACGCCGAGGCGACAGCGGTTGAAGCGATGGGCCGCGGCGTACCGGATTCCCCGCCTGCGCAGGGACGACGGGGCGGACGCGGTCCGCCACCGTGCGCGATGGTTATCGATGTCCGAAAACCGCAGGGTAAATCTATTCTGACGAATCGCAGAAATGCCTGCGAATCAGGGACTTCTTCAAGTTCCCGCAGGCGAGGGGCGGCCTCGCGTTTACGTCTGCTTCATCGCGATACTTAAACTGCCATTCAAATTTGCCCGCCATCATCGCCTTCAACAAGCCGGCAAACGGCATCGGGCGAGAAGCCCTGGGGATGAGTTGAACAGCGCGCGATCCGGAAGGGATCACGCACATCAGAGTTGGACGGGAGCCGCCCTCGGGGATTCGAGGGGGTCAAAAGAAAAAGGGGATGCGTTATGTTTCAGGGGACTTTCGATCTCGATACGGCGACGCCGATCGATGCAAGCGCGCTGTCGGACGTTCTGTTCGAGCGCGGGATCTACTGGGCGAGCGGTCGCGCCGGCCTGGTCGACCTCGTTGCCGCGCACAAATGGTTCAACCTCGCCGCCCTGAAGGGCCGCAAGGACGCCATCGCGCTGCGTCAGGAAGTGGCCAGCCAGATGTCGGATGCCGAGATCTCGGCTGCGCAGCGCGAGGCGAGGGCCTGGGTGTCCGCGCATTGAGCCATCTCCGTTTCATTGGAACGGGGACAGCGCCGTGGACCGTGCTCCACCCGTGGAGCGCCAGCCTGACGGGCGAGAGATCTGCCGCCGGCTTTCAGCGGTGCTATCGGGTCATTTATGAGCGGCCCGAGACATAGGTGACAAAATGTACCGGACACATGGGTTACACTTTC